>JBNJGE010000007.1:0-41036 GCA_051747505.1 Pseudomonadota bacterium
CGACGCCGGCCGAGTGAGCCCGGGGGCCAAGGAGAAGATGACCATGATCATCCGCAAAGCGCTCGCCGCCGCGGCCCTCGCGGCCGCCCTGCCCGCCGCAGCGAACGCCGCCGGCGGCGGGGGAGAGGTCACCGATGTGAGCTTCTCCTTCGAGGGGCCGCTCGGCGCCTACGACCAGGCCCAGCTGCAGCGCGGCCTGCAGGTCTACAACGAGGTCTGCTCGGCCTGCCACGGCCTGAAATACGTCGCCTTCCGCACGCTGGGCTCGGAAACCGGCCCCGGCTACGACGAGCAGCAGGTGCGCGCCTTCGCCGAACTCTACCAGGTGCCCGACGAGTCCGAGGAGGCGATGGCCGGCGACATGCGCCCGGCGAAGCCCTCGGACAGGTTCCCCGAGAACACCGCGCTCGGGGCGCCGGATCTCAGCCTGATGGCCAAGGCCCGCGCGGGCTTCCACGGCCCCTACGGCACCGGTCTGAGCCAGCTGATCAACGGCATGGGCGGGCCGGAATACATCTACTCGCTGCTCACGGGCTACACCGGCGAGGACAAGATGGAGGCCGGCGCGGTTCTCTACGAGAACCCGGTGATGGACGGCGGCTGGATCTCCATGGCCCCGCCGCTGCAGGAGGGCATCGTCGAATACGCCGACGGCACGCCCGCCACGGTGGAGCAGATGGCCGAGGACGTCTCCGCCTTCCTGATGTGGACGGCCGAGCCCAAGCTGGCCGAGCGCAAGGCCGCCGGCGCCCGGAATGTCATCTATCTGGGCCTGCTGGCGGTGCTGCTCTACCTGACCAACAAGAAGCTCTGGAAGTTGGTCAAGAAGCGCAAGGCCGCCTGACCTCCGCCTCCGGAGCGAAGAAGATCGCCCCGCCCGCGTCCCGGGCGGGGCTTTCTCGTTCGGGGCGGTTTTTCATGCTGGCCACCTGTCCCCCCGGCCCTCGACGGTCGATGCCGTCGCCTGACCTGCGCGAGGCGCTCCGAGATGCCCGCGCGTCTGGCGACCCCGGCAGGATGCCCGTTAATGGCATGAAACCAAGCGCTTGAGGCCCGAAGTTCCAAATCTGCCGGGTATGGAACATCAGGGACTTGCGCCTGAAAGTTCCAACTCCGGGGCGGAGAGAATCCCGAGTTCGAGCAGCCTGTCCCAACCAGCATTTGCAGCGGCCGTTCAAGGTCGTGTTCCGGCAAATGGCGCATCTGGCGTGGAACCTGACGGGTTTCGGCATGGTCAGCGACAAGCCCCTCGATGCGAAGGGGGGCGGTGTCGCGAAGGTCACGCCGGCGACGTCTCGTCAGTGGGCGGGCGCATGGCGCGAAGACCGTCTCGTGCCGGGCCGACCACGTCCAGGTGCTGAACCCCGTGACGTCACCACCGGTGCGGATGGCGGACCGGCTCGAGGCCGGTGGAACGCGGGGGATCGTCCGGCGCTCGGCTGTTGCGAACTTGCCCGTGCCGTGGCGGCCAACTGCGCGCTGCTGGAGGAGGCGTGAGCTGGGCGCCTCTATCAACCTCGCCAGATTTTCCTGTTGATGATTCACTGCCCTCTCGGAGAGACGCGGGGAGGCGGGGATGGCGAGAACGCCGGGATTGTTCGACATGGACGAGCGGCTTCAGCGGCTGAGCGACATCGGGGACCAACTCGAGGCGTTCGCGGCGGCGGTGGATTTCGAGGTCTTTCGCCCGGAGCTGGAGGCGGCCCTCGGCTACAGCGACGGCGCTCGTGGCGGGCGGCCGCCCTTCGATCCCGTCATGATGTTCAAGATCCTGGTGATCCAGGCGCAGCACAACCTCTCGGACGACCGGGCCGAGTTCCTGATCAACGACCGGCTCTCCTTCATGCGCTTCCTCGGGCTGGGTCTCACGGACAAGGTTCCGGACGCGAAGACCATCTGGGCGTTCCGCGAGCGGCTGACGAAAGCCGGCGTCATCGAGGGGCTTTTCGCCCGCTTCGACCGCGCGATCCGCGAGGCCGGATACATCCCCATGGCGGGGCAGATCGTGGACGCCAGCCTGGTCTCGGCGCCGCGCCAGCGGAACACCGAAGGGGAGAAGGCCGACATCAAGGCCGGGCGCGTCCCGCAGGACTGGGCCGACACGCCCGCGAAGCTGCGCCAGAAGGACCGCGATGCGCGCTGGACGCTGGTGTTCGGCAAGGCCCGGCTGCGCGAGGACGGCACGAAGCATGCCGACGTCGCCATCCCGGTGTTCGGCTACAAGAGCCACGCCGGAATCGACCGCCGCCACGGCTTCATCCGCAAGTGGGACGTCACCGACGCCAGCCGGCACGACGGGCGCATGTTGCGCCGGGGGCTGCTGGACAAGACGAACACGGGTTCGACGGTCTGGGCGGACAGCGCCTATCGATCAAAGGCGAACGAGACGTTCATGGACAAGCACGGCTTCCGCAGCCAGATCCATCACCGCAAGCCCCGCGGGCGGCCCATGGCGCCTCACATCCGCCGCGGCAACGCCGGGCGATCGAAGGTCCGCGCCGCCGTGGAGCATGTCTTCGCCCGGCAGAAGGGGCCGATGGGGCTCTTCATCCGCACCATCGGCCTCGCGAGAGCCCGGGTGAAGATCGGCATGGCCAACATCGCTTACAACATGAGCCGCCTGGTCTGGCAGGAGCGACGACGCAGTCCCGCCTGACGCCGGCGGGCCTCTGCGAACCGCCCTCTTCGGCCATCAAGGGCCCAGCGATCGGCAAAGCGCAGGCGGCAATCGCGTCAGGCACTCCCGAATCCGGCCGCCCCGCACCCCAAAAGCAATAAATCGAGGTGCCCAGCTTCCTTGCGCGAGGAAGGATGCGAGACCGCTCTGTTCGCCCTCTGTCTGATCGTGCCGCTGCGGCATGTGAGGCACGCGCGCCAGCATGTGTCGCTCGGGAACCTCGGGTGTTTCCGGGTTGGATAAAGATCGTTCGATAGGAAGTAACTGTTCTTAACAAGCCCTGCTGCTCTGCCAGAATCCATGAAGCCCGGGCGCCTTGGGGGGTTTGCAACTTTCAGAAAGTCGTGTTGAATTTGAGACCTTGGTTCAGGATTCCCAGGCGGCGCGCAGAGGCCGCTGGGACATATTTCCGGGGGTGGGGGTATCGCCGTGTCTTATTCAATAGGATCCGCCTTTGCGGGTCACTCAACGAAATTGCGGCCGCAGCAGGGGCGCGACTATGCGTCAGCGCGGCTCTTCGGTCTTGCCAAGCGGGTTTTCGACATTGGCATGAGCGTGGCCTCGCTGCCTTTCCTGCTGGTGATCGGAGCGGGGCTGGCGCTCATCAATCCCTTTCTCAACCCGGGGCCGCTGCTGTTCTTCCAGACCCGCATGGGAAAGGATTGCCGTCCCTTCACTGCGGTGAAGTTTCGCACCATGCAGCCCGAAGGGGAGGGCAAGCGCGGCCATGACGACCCGCTGGAGACGGACCGCATCCCTCCCATCGGCCGTTTCCTGCGCCGCTCGCGCATCGACGAGACGCCGCAGGTCTGGAACGTGCTCAGGGGCGAGATGAGCCTGATCGGCCCGCGCCCGGACATTTACGAGCATGGGCTCGCCTTTCTCGACACCGTGCCGGGCTACCGGGAGCGCCATGCGGTGCGCCCAGGCATCTCCGGTCTTGCGCAAGTGCGCATGGGCTATGCCGAAGGAACGGAGATGACGACGCGCAAGACCCGTCAGGACCTGATCTACATCCGCCGCATGGGTTGGCGGTTGGAGGCCTATGTCTTTCTGCGCACGCTCAAGGTGCTCTCCAACGGGTTCGGCGCGCAGTGATCATCGTTTCCTGCGGGCGCGCGAGGTCGCGTTCCGACACTCATTCGTTTATGGCTTGGCGTGACGGCGAGGCCGTCGGCCGTCCGGTCCGTCCGGGACGGCCGAGCGGGTGGCGTGATGGGGTATGACGGCGTCATGAACATTTTCCAGCCGCAGGACCCGCGCGGACAGGGCGGTGAGCGGACAGAGAGACGCCGGCCGCCGGTCGCAGAGCGTCCCGAGGCGAACGACGAGGACGAGCTCGACCTCCGCGGCCTGCTGCTGACCCTGTGGCGCGGCAAGTGGATCATCGCCGTGTGCATGATCCTGGCGGTGGCCGCCGGATGGCTTGTCGCCTCCCAGATGCGCCCGACCTACACCGCCACGGCCTCGGTGCTGTTCACCAGCGGGGACTCGCGGGTCATCGACCTGGGCGAGGGGGTGACGGCGCAGGATATCGGCCGTCGCGACAGTCTTCAGAACGAGATCGAGACTCTCAACTCGACCTTGATCGCCCGGCGGGTCGTCAATGACCTGAGCCTGGATCGCGATCCCGAATTCAACCCGGAGCTGAAACGGGAGCCGACCCTGGGCGAAAGCGTGCGGGGCTGGATCGGTGGGGCGGTTTCGTCCGGACGCGACCTCCTGGCCGATATCGGCGCCGTTTCTCCGCCGCCGCCGCCGGAACCCGCCGACCCTGAGGTCGCCAGGGACCGTCTCAACCGCAAGATCATCGCCAATGTTGAGGCGGCGGTGTCGCTCCGCCCTGTCCCCGACTCTCGGGTCATCCGGATCTCGGCCACGACCGACGACGCCAACACGGCGGCGCGGATCGTGAACTCCCTCGTCGACGCCTACATCACGGAGGACCTGGAGGCGCGCGTCGCCTCCACGCGCGAAGCCGCCGAGTGGTTGAGCAAGCGCGTGGAGGAGCTGCGTGCGCGCGTGCAGGAGGCCGAGGCGGCGGTGGAAGAGATGCGCAATCGCATCGCCCGGGAGACGGGGCAGGGAACCGACGTCACTCGCCAGCAGCTGCAGGAGCTGAACGCCGCCCTTTCCAGAGCGCGCACGGAACGCAGCGCAGCCGAGGCCAAGGTTCGCAGCATCCGTGAAGAGCTTGAGAACGGCGGCGACCTGATGGAGATCCCGGCTGTGCAGGCGTCGGAGGAGATCCAGACGCTGAAGCGGCGCGAGGAACGACTGCTCGACCAGATGGATGGGCTTTCCGAAGGCGTTCCGGCTGACCATCCCGCCCGCAGGGAGCTCGACGCCTGGCTCTCGGAGCTCCGGGCCGAGATCCAGGAGGAGGCGCAGCGAATTGCCGCCGAGTTCGAGAACAGGGCCGACTCTGCGCGCGCCGACGAGGCGGCGCTGCTCGAGGAGGTCCGGATGCTGGAGGCAACCTCGCGCGAGCAGTCGCAGTCCGACGTGCGCCTGCGCCAGCTCGAACGGGAGGCCCAGGCGGCCCGGCTGCTCTACGAGAACTTCCTGGGCCGTCTCAACGAGACCTCGGAGCAGGCCAAGCTGGAGGAATCCAACGCGCGTGTGCTCTCCCCCGCCGAGCCGCCGCTCTCGGCGGACGCAGCGTCTGGCCGGCGCATCCTGGCTCTGTCGGGCATCGCGGGGGCGCTGGCCGGCGTGGGCCTCGTCTTCCTGCTGGAGCGGCTCAACAACACCTTCCGTGGCGCGCCGCAGGTAGAGCAGATGACAGGCCTGCGTGTGATCGGCTCCTTGCCCGCCATCGGTCGTCGGATACGGCGCCAGAAGGTGGTCAGGCGGCTCCAGGAGAAACCCAATTCTGCGCTCGCCGAGGCGGTGCGCAATCTACGCACCTCTGTCTTCCTGGCAAATATCGACGAGCCCCCGCGCACGGTGATGATCACCTCCTCGATCCCGCGGGAGGGGAAGTCGACCACCAGCATGCTGCTGGCGCTGACCAGCCAGCAGATGGGCAAGTCCGCGATCATCGTGGACTGCGACCTGCGCATGCCGTCGCTGACCGCGCTGTTCGAGAAGCGCGAGGGCGAGGCGGGGCTGGTCTCGCTGTTGGAGGGGCAGACGACGCTGGAGGACTCCGTGTTAGTCGAAGAGAGCACGGGCCTGCACGCGCTGATGGCCCGCAGCGCGGACGCTAAGCTCGCCAACGCGGCGGACATCCTGTCCTCGCAGCGCTTCCGCGACCTGATTACGGAGTTGCAGGCCTCCTACGATCTGGTCATCCTGGATACGCCGCCGGCGCTGGTGGTCACTGACGCGCGCATCATCTCTTCTCTCGCAGACGCGGTGATCTACGCAGTGAAATGGGACAGCACGCCCCGTGGGGCTGTGCTCGAGGGGCTCAAGGAGCTGCGAAGCGTGGGCGCGCCCCTTACGGGCATCGCGCTCACCATGGTCGACGAGGCGAAGGCGGCGCAGTACGCCTACGAGGGATACGGATATTACCGGGGGAGGTATCGCGGCTACTACGCCGAGTGAGCAGCCTCCGGAGGGCCAGCATGGGCCAACGACATATCGCGCCAAGATCGGCTGATCGGGCTTTGCGCGAGGGCGAGAGAAAGCGGTCGAAGAGCTGCTGCATGTGCGGATGCCTAGACGTCTTGCACTGCGGTAGCTATTGTCCCATGCGTCGCAGGAAAGCGAGTCTGCATAATTGGGAGGTTAAGAGGGCACAGCGAACGCGGTCCTAACTCAGAACTCTTCAATGTAAGAGCCCTCTCTGTGAGGGGTTTTGGCGGTCAAGCTGCTCCGTTCCTTCATCGGCGCCCGCCGACTTTTCGATTTTGTTCACACGGATCATTCGCTTCTCTTCGCGGTCAGTGCGGGGCAGCCCCATGATTGGGTCAGGAGGGCGCTGCGTCCCAATCGGTTTCGCGGCATCGGCGGCATCGGCGGCATGAGCCGCCGCCGTCGAGCAGGCCTCGAAGCCGACCTCTCCAGCAGCACGGCAGCCGCTTCAAGCGCCTGCGCCAGCGTCGCGGGCACCTTGGGCGCGCGCATTTCGTTCACGACGGTGCCCGTCTCGTCCACGAAGCAGATCGCGGTCTCTTTTAGCGACCCGTCGAGTCTGGAATAATGCTTCATGGCTGCTCCTCCTCGATGCTTGTGGCCGTCCAGACCGGACCACGTTCCGGGGTGAATGATTGGGGATCGCCGGAGGGTCGTAGGTTGGTGAAACGGTTCTGTGGTTACGCTGTGGATCCCTACCTCCCGGCGCGCGGCATATCCCGTCGCGCCTGCGCTACGAAAGCGACTTACGGACGGGGAGTGGGCGCTGCTGGTCACTCATTTGCCACCGTCAGCGCGTATGTGGTGGCCCCGAACTCGCTAATGCGCGAAGTCGTTAACGCCGACCGCCTACGTCCTTCTGGCGGGCTGCTCGTGGCGACCGCTGCCTGGGGGCTTTCCGCCCCGGCGAACCGTCTACCGGCAGTTCGCGGCCTGGCGAAGGACGAGTCGCTTCGAGAAGATCAATCACGAGCTGGTCATGTCAGACACAGAGAAGGCGGAAGCGGCGCACTCCCCTTGCTGAAAGCCTCCCGGCGCGCTTATCCTTTCGTCGAGCTGGTCTTCACGGATGGCGGCTATTCCCGCGACAGGGTCCGGGCCGCCGTTCCGTTTTGCGTCGAAAGCGTGCGCAAGCCGCGCTAGATGTTTATGCCCGGAGCTGGATGGTCGAGCACTTCTTCGCCTCGATCAACGGCAACCATCGTCCAACTAAGGATGTCGAGGCCAGCGGTGGCACCGCATGTCCGGCTGTTAAGCAGGGCGGTAGATCGAACTTTCAAAAGCTTTCAGAAGTTTGTACGAAAATATCTTGGCCGCGCGCGTATAAATTACCGGCGATTCTGGAGATGTTGGCATCTGTGTCGCAGTATTCATTATAAATAACTTAAAAAAACTCAGGGTGGCGAGGTCCTCGTATCTCACAAGATCACGCGCCAGATCGCCGATATTACACAAGGGGTGAAAGGGTAGAGAAAGACCATGTGGAAGGTTTTGTGCCACTTGCTCCACCATCCACTCAACCGCGCCAACCGAATAGGCGCGCTGTCACGCTTCGTCCGCTGGCAGATTTCCAGCCGGATTATGAGTGTGCCGCATATCGTTCCCTTCGTGAACGGCACCGTACTCGTTATGGACAGGGGTATGACCGGGGCCACCGGCAACTGGTATTCCGGGCTGCATGAACACCGCGAAATGGCATTCGTGTTGCACATGTTGCGGTCGGACGACTTGTTCGCTGATGTCGGCGCCAATGTTGGCAGCTACACAGTACTCGCCGCCGGCGCGGCAGGCGCACGGGTGGTAAGCTTCGAGCCTCTTCCCGACACCTTCGGTAAGTTACGGCGCAACGTGCTACTTAACGGGCTCGAACCGCGTGTTGCCAGCCACAATATCGGCGTGGGGGCCGAGAACGGCGTGCTGCGTTTCACTTCTGATGGTGACACCAAGAACCACGTGATCATCGGCAACGGCCTCCAGGGCGGCAGTAGCGTTGACGTAACGGTTCGCCGGCTGGACGACATACTGGCGGGCGAGACGCCGCGAGTGATTAAGATTGATGTGGAAGGATGGGAAGCGGAAGTCCTGCGCGGCATGTCAGGGCTGATCGCCGACCCCAGACTCGCCGCGATCATCATGGAGACTAACGACAGCGCTGACCGCTACTGCGGAGAGGGTCAACAGAGCGGGGTGCAGCGCCTGCTAGAGGCGGGATTCCGCATCTTCACCTATGATCCCTTCGCACGGCAGTTGAGCAAAAGTAACCTGAACGCCCACAACACAATCTTCGTCCGAGACCTCAAAGTCGTGAAGGAGCGACTGGCAACGGCCGAGTGGTTCACTTTGGTCAACACGCAGATCTGATGAGGGGACGTGGTCGGTGGCAGGCGCAGGACAAGTATCGACACAAAGGCCTTCGCAGCGGGCAGGATGCTGCCGCCCGGCGGCGTTCGCAGGCCGGTAGCCGGACTATGACCAGCTGGAAAGACAAGCTGAAACCGATCGCACACCTGCGTCTAGACAGCTTCCAACCACCTGTGATCCCGGGCAATCGCTGCTTTGCTATGCGAATGTGCTGGTATTGCATCGATGCGCTGCTTCTGCGCGGTTCGCTCGTGGGGCTGCTGCCCTCGCGTGTCAAGGCGAGCATACTGCGCGCTTTCGGGGCTCGCGTTGGCCAGGGTCTGGTGCTTAAGCCGCGGGTCTCGATCAAGTATCCTTGGTTTCTCGAAATCGGCGATCACGTCTGGATCGGCGAGGGCGCTTGGATCGACAACCACACCACCGTGAGGATCGGCAACCATGTATGCATCAGCCAAGGGGCCTACATCTTCACGGGCAATCACGACTGGTCAGATCCGGCGTTCGCCTTCGTCTGCAAGCCGATCGAGATCGGAGAAGGTGCCTGGATCACCGCCTTCCAGCGCGTTCCTCCAGGAGCCGTGATCCCGCCGCACCACGCGTTGGTCGACAAATGAGCGGCGTCGTCTTTGTTGTTTATGATAGCACGCCTCTGCACCGGGCTCGCCTTCAAGTGCTGAACCGGACACTCCCGGTGCAAGTCGTCGAAGTGGTCCGCCGCTCGCAACACTACAACTGGGGTGGTTGGTTCGAAAAACTTGACTATCCGCTCCACGTGCTCTTCGAGAAACAAGCAGGCGAGGATGAAGAGGATGCTGCGGTTAGCGCGGTTCTCAAACGCCTTCAACCAGAGATCGTCTTTGTACCGGGTTATGGCCGCCGGTTCGCCCGGACAGTGACCGATTATGCACTGCGCACTGGTACCTCGTCGGTGTTGATCTCGGATTCCACGGCCCGAGAGGGCCGGTCAGACCGGAGAGCCGAGATGATCAAGCGCTGGATGGTGGGTGCGCATCACGCGGCCTTCGTTGCCGGCACGCCCCAAGCGCGGCAGGTTGCACATCTGGGGATGGCTGAAAGCCGCATCTTCACCGGCTACGATGTCGTCGACAATAGGCGGATCGCGGCGCAGGCGGATGCAGCGCGTGCAGCGCTGGACGAGATAGAGAACGCACCGGTATCTGAGCCCGCGCCTTTTCTCTGCGTGTCGCGGCTGGTGTGGCAAAAGAATCTTGACACGCTAATCGACGCCTTTGCCATCTTCGCTCGTCGCGCGCCCTACAGCCGCCGTGTGTTGCACATTGTCGGCTACGGCCCGCTGCAGGAGGTTCTGCAGGCCCGCATCGACGCCGCCGGCATGACCGCGCGCATCCGCCTGCTGGGTGGGGTCGATTACCGTGAGATGCCGCGCCACTATGCTAAGGCGGCCGCCTTCGTGCTCGCTAGCAGTTCCGAGCCTTGGGGGCTCGTCGTCAACGAGGCAATGGCCGCGGGGCTGCCGGTGGCGATCTCCGCCGCGGTGGGCTGCGCCGAGGATCTGGTGCAGGAGGGGCGCAACGGCTTCGTCTTCGAGCCCGAAGACGTTGCTGCGATTGCCGACGCGTTGGTGGCGCTGGACATGGATGCGGAAGCTCGTGCCGCGATGGGCCGTGCGAGCCGAGAGATCATTGCGAGCTGGACGCTCCAGCGATTCGCCGACGGTGCCGCCGCGGCTGCCAGCGCTGCAAAGGCGATGTGCCTGCCCGGCGCGGCCCGGCTTCGGGGGCGCGCTGCTATTGCTCTGCTGCGCCGCCGCCGCGACCGGGTGCGGGGCTTCGAAGGCCGGAAGAGCTAGACGATGCGCGTCCTGCTGCTGACGCATTGGCTGTCGAACCATGGCGGCGGCGTTCCGACGGTCGTGGCTGCCCTAGCCCGCGCCATAGCCGATCTCGACGGCATCGAGGTGTATGTCAGCGGCCTCGTGAAAGACGTGGCGGAACGGGCCCACCAGGACTGGGGCACTGCGACCGTCGATCCGGTCGTTCCCAAGGAGTCGCGCCTAATCGGGTATGCACCCGAGATTGACAGGCTGATCGTGAGGCTCGCGCCGGACGTGGTGCATCTGCATGGGCTTTGGACCTACCCCTCGATCGCCGCTGCCAGGTGGCGTGTGCGCAGCCCCGAAAGTCGGCTGGTGATCTCGCCACATGGCATGCTGGAGCCCTGGGCGCTGGCCAATTCCGGCTGGAAGAAGCGGCTGGCCGGCGCGGTCTTTCAGCGCTGGGCCTGTGCGCACGCCGATCTGCTGCATGGGCTCACCTCAGCCGAGACTGCGGAGATCCGCGCCTATTGCGGGCCCAAACCGGTGGCCGAGATCCCCAACGGGGTGACTCTGCCCGCACCGGACGGCACCCCAGCGGCGCTGCGTACGGCTCGGCGGATGCTCTATCTTGGCCGCATTCACCCCAAGAAGAACCTTGGCTTCTTGCTGGACCTATGGGCACGCAGCGATGCGGCGGCGAAGGACTGGACCTTGCAGATCGCTGGCTGGGACCAGGAAGGCACGCAGGCGCGACTGCAGGCGCAGGCCCGCGCGCTCGGCATCGCCGACAATGTCGTCTTTTCCGGTCCTCTCTTCGGCGCTGACAAGGACGCAGCCTTCCGCAACGCGGACGCCTTTGTGCTACCTTCGCTCAGCGAGGGGTTGCCGATGGTCGTGCTTGAAGCGTGGAGTCACGATCTGCCGGTGCTGATGACCGACGCCTGCAACCTCCCGGACGGGTTCGCACAGGGTGCCGCCCAGCGGCTGGAAGCCGCTGATATCGAACGAGGCAGCCGCGACCTCACGGCTTTCCTATCACAGCCCGGCGAGGCGCTGGTCGCGATGGGTGCTGCGGGGTACAGGCTTGTGCGACAGAGTTATCCTTGGGAAGCGATCGGCCGGAAGTTCATCGCCGCCTACGGTTGGACTCTGGGGCGGCGTGACAAACCGGATTTCATTCGTGAATAAAGTCATTTCATCGCAGGGTGCCGATCTGCCGATTGTCGCCATCCTAGGGGCGGGACGGTCGGGCACCAATCTGTTGGCGGATGTCATCTCGGCCGAGGATGTGTTCCTGAACATGGTCGAGAACCGGTATGTCTGGAACTATAGGCAGGCCACCTTCGACCATGACGTTCGCCGTGCCGACGAAGCGACCGAACCTGTGGCGCGTTTCATCCGGCTCTTCTTTGCCGCGCATGCCGAGCGGTCGGGCCAAGTGCCGATCGACAAAACGCCCAGCAACATCTTTCGAATCCCGTTCCTGACCGCAGTCTTCCCGCGGATAAAGATACTGCACGTGATCCGGGACGGGCGCGCCAACATCTATTCGCGGCTGCGCGAATGGCAGGGCGGCAACGCGGTGGTCGCGGGACAGACAGCCGACGGCAAAGTAGAGACCCGCAAGGACTATCGCAGCGCGCTGCTGCGCCGGCGCCTGGAGCGAATCAGCGACATGATGCATACGGGCAGCCTGCCGGCTTCCCGCATTCCGGCCTTTCTCTACGACAATGTACCCACGTATCTCGTGCAGACGCTGTTCGGACGCGCGCCGCGCTACGGCGAGCGATTTCCAGGTATGTCGACGCATCTGAAGGCGCACGGTTTGCTGGAGACCGCCGGCGCGCAGTGGCGCGAAGGCGTGATGCAGGCCGTAACCGCCGGGTGTCGACTCGGTCCCGAGCGTTATCTGCAGCTGCGTTACGAGGATCTGCTCGACCAGCCGGAGCCGACCTGGGATCGGATCGCCGCCTTCCTCGGGATTTCCTCGGATGGTGGAGGGCGGGCCTATCTTCTTGATAGTATCCGCCCTAACGCCGCCCCGGATTGGGGCAACCCGGCGCATGCTGATTTCCTCGCCCGACTGGAGCCACACATCCGGCCCACTTGCGCATTTCTCGGCTATAAATGGAACTGAGATCGGTACCCATGCTCAGACAGCTAATGCAGCACCTGGAACGCACCGACGGTGGGCTGTTCCTGTCTGTTATGGGCGGTGTGCGCTGGTCGCTGCTGTTCCGCGTCTCCGGCGCAGCCTTTGCCTTCGCGATTGCGGTTTTGACGGCACGGCTGCTTGACGTTGAGGGTTACGGCCAGCTGCAATACGTTCTCGGCGTGCTCAACATCGTCTTCGTGTTGGGCGGGCTGGGACTAGCGAAGATCGTGATCCGCGAGATCGCAGTAGCCACTAACGAGGCCCGCTGGGGTCAGCCCCGCGGGGCGTTGCTCTTTGCGACCCTGTCGGGTGCCACCGCTACCCTCCTATTCGGACTAGTGGCCTACTGGAGCGCCATTCGGTCCGCGCAGTCTGACCTCACCGGTCTCTTCATCCTCGGATTGGGTGTGTTTCTGTTGCGCCAGATCCAAGTGCCCCTAGCCTCCTTCATGAACGGGCTGCGGCGCATCTCCTTCGCCGGGCTGGGGGATTTCCTGCGCGACATGATCATCGTGATAACACTGTTGGGACTCTTGCTCAGCGGCAGCGCGGATCGCGTCTCGGCACAGGACGTGATGCTGGTCCGGCTCTGTTCCGCGGTGCTGATCCTGACGCTGCTAGTCGTACTCTACCGGCGTGTCTCCCGTGAGCTGCCTGGGGACTGGCTCGGCACGCCGCACGATTTCGCACCCGGCGCCTGGCTGCGGGCAGGACTTCCGCTGATGTTGGTCGCCGCGACATCAGTCCTGCTGCAGAATACCGACATCATTATGCTGGGCCTGTTGTCCGGCCCCGATGACGTTGGGCTCTACCATGCCGCCAGCCGGAGTCAGGTTCTGGTCATCGCCGCGGTCGGGATCACAGTCATGCCGCTCGCTCCTGTAGTCTCGAGCCTCCATGCGCAGAGGAAGATTGGAGAACTTCGCCGGCTGGTGCGGAAGACCACGACGTTTTCCGTGTGCGTTGCCCTGCCCGGCACGATGGCCCTTGTGCTGTTTGCTGAAGAGCTCCTGCTCCTGTTTGGCCCCGATTTTCCAACCGCGGCGTCCGCCATGCGGATCCTCGCCGTCTTCGCGATGGCTTACACTTTCTTCGGACCCGCAGAGCTGCTTCTGATCATGACCGACCATCAGGTAGCGGCGGGAATCATTGCAGGCAGTGCGGCCGTACTGAACGGCGTGCTCAACCTTGCACTCATTCCGAGCTTCGGATTGGAGGGGGCCGCGCTGGCCACCGGCATCAGCACCCTGATCCTCAAAATGACACTGTGGCTCTACGTCGGCCAAAATATTTGGAAAAACAGATAGGTCCCACATGCCGGTTTTTCACGACTACAATTTAATTTTTATCCATATCCCTAAAAATGCCGGAAGATCCATTGAGGAGGCTTTTCTCGGGGAGGGCTGGCAGCACTCGGGAAAACGGTCTTGGCTAAATGCCGGGGCGAAATGGCTGCTACGGTGGACATCCAGCCACCGTCCGCACCGCGAACTGCTCGGCAGCCTTGACTATACCTTCGCGGCCCAGCACATGACGTTGCGCGAGCTCACCGAACTCGGACTCGTCACAGCCCGCACCTGTCCCGGATTCAGAAGTTTCGCGATCGTGCGGAACCCATATGACAGGGCGGTTTCATCTGTGTTCCACCATTTCGGCCCGGAACTGCGATTGGGTCGCCGTGAGATCCGCGACAAGGCGGGTTTCACCTCCGCCCTGCGCAGTTGGTTGGACCATGATCCCTCGGATCATAACCAGATCGCTCATCGCCGGCCGCAGTTCGATTTCCTAACACTACGGGGCGACGAAGTCGACGTGGACGAGGTCATTCGATACGAGCGGTTGTCGGACGATCTTGCGGCGTTCTGCAAGCGCAACGAACTGCCGCCGATCAAGCTAGGATGGGCAGGAAAGAATAAGCGCAGGCGCGACTATCGAGAGTATTTCTCGGATGAGTCGCGTGCGTACTTTGAGGAATGGTTCATTGATGATATTGAGCGCCTAGGTTACAAATACTAAATATGGGCAGTACCACCGATGGCATCGAGTGAGCGGCGCTTTTTGTAATAAAATAAAAAGAGAAATGATCAAAAAATTACTGGTAATTAATTAATGTTGAATGAGATCTTATTCGAAGAGTTAGCTTACGCCATTTTTCTGGCGGCCTGCATTGCGTCCTTTGTTCGCGTCTTTCGCAGGCCTCAGCTCTTCCTCACATTCCCCGTCGTGGCAGGCGCAATTTGGCTGGTCTATATTGCACCGCAGGCGTTTGGTATTCTTTACAATCCCATCCATCTTTCCTCGGATATGTTCCAACAGGGCTACGCCCAGACCATGATCATGTGCACGCTTTGTGTGCTGATGGGCATATGGGGATGGCGTGCTCGCCTTGGGGGGAAGAAAATCGGGCCCGAGATCTCTGCCGGCAATTTCAACGTTCACCCCCGACGGCTCATGGTGTCTGGGTCAGTACTAACGCTGTTGGGGATTGCCGCCTTCTTCCTGATCACGAGCCAGACCGGCGGGATCATAGGGTATTATAGCATCGGCGGCAGCTATGCGCTCGACTGGCGGGGAAGCGAAGTTATTGCATCATTTTTTATGCTGGTATTTTTGAATCTAGGCGCAATTATCCTGCTGTTCTCCTTCTTCCTAAGGCCAGCTCTGCTGACCGCGATAATGGCCCTCATCGCCCTCGCGCCGACCATCGCCGACATCGTCATCCTCAATCGCCGAGGCGACGTGGTGAACTTGGCTATCTCCGTGATGGCCCCGGCGTTCTTCGTTCGCAACTGGGTGCCCAGCCGCAGTCTGATTCTTGGGGGGGCCGTGGTGGGCATGTTCGTCGTCTTCACCTTCCCTGTGATCCGCGGTGCGTTCCTGATCGGCGCAAAACAGGACGTGAATATCTTGGAGGCCTTCCACGTTGCGCTTTTCGATCAAGTTCTAGGCGGTACGACGCACAAAGAATTCAACAACTCTATCGGGATCGTAGCCTCTACCGACCAAGTCGGTAGTCTCGGCTATGGTGCTTTCATGTGGAATAGCTGGATCAAGACCTCCATCCCTAGGACACTGTTCGGCCAAGATGCGAAGGACTTTCTTAGCTTTACCGATGTGTCGCTCGACAATATCAGCGAACAAGCTTATGGCTGGACCCCGGTTTGGTACCAAAGCCGCAGTGCTGCCGCGCTTCTTTTTGCCGATTTCTGGTATTTTGGATGTTTGCTATTCTACGGTATGGGACATGCGTTTGCTGCAATGTTTTCCGGCATGAGAAACGGAGACATCGCTAGACAAATTCAATACTCTGCCTTCTTGCTCCTGCTGCCTCACTGGATTGCGGAAGGCTTTTACAAGGCACCGCGCAACATCATCATGACCATTTTTATCTTGGGGATCGTCATGGCCTACGCGCGCGCGTCGCGCCTCCGGCGCGGCTCCAGGGCGCAGCCGAGCGAGTTGCACGGGCCTCTCCTACAGGGGCGCGGACATGGTCGAGACCCTTGAGAGGGCGCTCTGAGCCCTGAGAACTGGACCGCCCCGAGCTGGAAACCCGGGTATCCCGTCCTGGGCCGGCGAAGGAGCGGAGACCGATGAAGGCGAGCAAGTTCTCGGACGCGCAGAAGGCGTTCATTCTCAAGCAGGCCGAGGAGGGCGTCCCGATCGGCGACGTCTGCCGCAAGGCCGGGATCAGCCAGGCCACGTTCTACGCCTGGCGCAAGAAGTACGCCGGCCTGCTGCCGAGCGAGATGCGACGACTGAAGGCGCTGGAAGACGAGAACGCGCGGCTGAAGAAGCTCGTCGCGGAGCTCAGCCTGGACAAGGAGATGGCGAGCCTTTGTCCGCCATTGGTCCGAGGACAACGGCGAGCGGACGTCGTGCGCCGAAAAATCTGAAGCCGGCTCGGATGCGAGCTCTGGTCGACGGGCTGTGCTGCGACTGGGCCGTTTCGATCCGTCGGGCCTGTGGGGCGCTGCGGATGGAGCGGTCGACGTATCACTATCGCTCCCGTCGCTCCGATCCGGCGGCGCTCCCGGAGCGCATCAGGGAGATCTGCGAGACGCGCGTGCGCTATGGATATCGGCGGGTGCACGTGCAGCTTCGACGCGAGGGTTGGGACGTGAACCACAAGAGAGTTCGCCGCATTTACAGCGAGTTGGGCCTTCAGCTGCGCAACAAGTCGCCGAAGCTGCGGGTGAAGGCGAAGCTGCGCGAGGACCGCTGCAAGCCGACCCGGGCGAACGAGACCTGGGCGATGGACTTCGTCCATGACCAGCTCGCCACGGGGCGGAAGCTGCGGGTGCTGACCATCGTCGACACCTTCTCCAGGTTCTCGCCGGCGGTCGATCCGAGGTTCAGCTACCGGGGCGAGGACGTGGTCGCGACACTGGATCGGGTCTGCGCCGAAGTCGGCTTCCCGAAGGCCATCCGCGTCGACCAGGGCAGCGAGTTCATCAGCCGCGACCTGGACCTGTGGGCCTATCGGCATGACGTGGTCCTGGACTTCTCGCGGCCCGGAAAGCCCACAGACAACGCCTTCATCGAGGCGTTCAACGGCAAGTTCCGCCAGGAATGCCTCAGCGCCCACTGGTTCCTGAGCCTTGCCGACGCCCGCGAAAAGATGGAGGCTTGGCGCAGGTTCTACAACGAGGACCGACCCCACAGCGCGATCGGGTGCAACGTCCCGATATCGCTCACCGTCGTCGACGGCCCGCCCGGCCAGCCGTCATGACGAAGCCCGGGATTTCCAGAGCCGGGCGGTCCAGGGTTCCGGTTCAGCGCAAAGCTCTGAGGGCTCTACCCTGCCGCAGATGCGAAACGGGGCTCAAGTCTTCGCAAATCGGTGTCTCATGAATCGAGGGCCGTACAGTCTCCACTCAATCGGGGTAGGATCAGATTGCAATGATGTCAGTAGTTCTCAAGTTGCGTCGTTGGGCCGGTCGCCCCCGGCTTCTCAAGCAGCTTCAACCCGTAATCATTGAAGATGAGACTGCCTGTGAGGATCCGGTCTTCCTAATTGGGTGCCATCGTTCTGGCACCAGCTTGGTGCGGCGGATCTTCAACGCCCATCACGACATCGCCTGCCCGCCCGAGACCTACTTCCTCGAGAATTACGTCGAGATGTTACAGAGCGACTTGGTTGCGAGCGGTTATCTCGGCTTTGGCTATGACAAAGAAGCCATGAGAAGTGAGTTGAGAACACAAGCGCGCCGGATGCACGAGGCCTTTCGTCTTGCCGAGGGCAAGCGCCGTTGGGCCGATAAAACGCCGCAATACACCGCCATTATCTCCGGACTCCGGGATTTATTCGGTCCCAAAGCGCGTTTTGTCATGATCTACCGCCATCCATTCGACGTGGTTACCTCGATTCAAGAAAAGGGCTGGTGCTTTCTAAGCGACGAGGGCGATTTTTTCCTGAATACAGTGAAATACGTCGCCGGAATGCAAGGCCGAATGCTGAGTTTCGAGCGAGAAAACCCTGAGATCTGTACGCGTCTGGCATACGAGGCGCTCACTGCCCAGCCCGAGAAGGAACTGCGCCGTGTTTTGGACTTCCTCGGGGAGACTTTCGACCCCAACATGCTCCGCTTCAACGAGCAGCGGCACAACTTCGGGATCGAGGATCTGGTCGTTCGCAGCCAGAATGGGTTCGTCTTTAGCGGCGGGCGCTGGCGCTTGCGCTGGAGCAGAGAAGCCTATGACCAGGCGTGCGCCGAACTCGGCCAGATCGCCGCCGAGCTCGGATACGGTCTTCCCTCGTGGGAAGCCGCGCGGTCGATGGATTGAGCGTGCCAGAGCTACAGGTGGATTGGCAGCACTTCCCATTCGTCTTCCGAAACGGAGCACACTAATGCACAATACAAAGGGCTCCCCCATGGTCGCTGTGGCCCAGATCGGTGCCCGGATGCATTATGGTGTGCCTAATATCCTGCTCCGCAACGGCCTGCTGCACAGCTTTCACACCGACATCGTTGCGCCGCCTCCACAGCGGACTAAGATGAGGCGTGTGCTAGGTCTGAGCCCGCTGACGCGGCGCTATCGGGGCCGCGTGATCTCCGACGCTCTGTACGCGAAAACACATCTGAACCGTCTTGCTGCTCTTTGGTACGCCTACCGGCTTCGACAGGCGACCACTTTGTCAGAGCGTTATGCCGTGTTCCAAGCGCAGGCGCGCCGGTTCGGCCGCGACGTCCTGCGTGCCGGCATCAGCGAGGCCGATGCGGTCTATACCTTTACCTCGGCGAGCCTAGAACTCCTCGACTTCACTCGCGCCCACGGGATTCATGCGTTTCTCGAGCAGTTCATCGCGTCGCAGCCGATGCGCGATGCCCTGCTGGCCGAGGAGCGCTTGCGGTTCGCTGACTGGGAGCCGATCAGCGACACGGCGATCGATGTCCCGGACTACGAGGAGCGCGTCCGGTCAGAATGGGAGGGCGCCGATACCATAGTGTGCCCGTCCGCCTATGTGGCGGACAGCCTGAGAGAGGAGCACGTCGATGCCAAAAAGCTAGTCATAGTACCCTACGGTGTGGTTCTGCCTGATCGCGCCCCATCGGCCGTTGAGCGGCCGCCGAACCGGCCTCTGCGGATCCTGTTCGTAGGGTCGGTCGAACTGCGGAAGGGCATTCACTACCTTACCGACGCCTTGGCCATGCTACCGCCAGATGCTTACGAGGCGCGCATCGTTGGCTCTCTGCGACTGACACGAACCGGGCTCGGTCGGCTTGCGGAGGTCGCGGACATCGTCGGACGTATCCCGCGGGCCGAGATCGTGGATGAATTCACTTGGGCGGACGTCTTCGTCTTGCCCTCGTTGGTCGAAGGATCGGCGACCGTTACCTACGAGGCGCTTTCCCACGGCGTCCCGGTTATCTGCACGCCCAATACCGGCAGCATCGTGCGGGATGGGGAAAATGGATTCGTAGTCGAGGCTTTCTCCGCGCAGACCATCGCCGATGTGCTGACCCGGCTTCTCGACGAGCCGGACCTGCTCGCCCGGCTCAGGTCGATGGCTTGGGACAGTAGGAGCGAGGCGTCCGTCGAGCGGTACGAAGCCGATCTCGTCGCTGCTATCCGGTCTAGGTGTTCACTCCCAGCATTCGGTGGACCGGATCGAACTTGAATCTCTTGAGCTCTGGTGTCCGATCTTTGCAGATCGGAGGCGGGGTGCGTGGAGATATCAAATGCTCATCATCAAACATTTGCTTACGAAACCGGGGGCTCGGTGCCCGAACTGCGGATCACACTTGGAGCGACTCCGCCATCGCCCGCCGACGCCTCACCGAGCGCCGATCGTCGCTGCCATTGCCGTGCTTCTCTACGTTTTCGGCCTCAGCTCGCCCATCCCTGCGTTCCCGCCGCCCAGCGCGCATGGTGACCTGACCCTGCAGATGGCTGGCTTCGCGACCTTGGCCTTCATTCTCTGCGATTTGACGAGCTCTACTGTCGCCGTGTTCTTGACCGGTTTCCTCGCGACGCGGCTCAAGATAGCACAAGCCTTCGCGCCGGAGCGCAGTGCAGATGCGCTTGATCTACTTGCCTCGATCGGGGGCGCGACCGCGGCCGGCGCACTCGTGAGCTGGCGGCGGCGGTACACATGAGCCCTCAGGGCGCTTCCTCGAGCCGGTCGAAGCTCGCGATTTCGGTCGTCACGGCCGTCTTCAACCGTAGGGACACTATCGGGGCGTCAATCGCCGGCACGCTCGCGCAACGCGACGTCGGGCTTGAGTTAGTCATTCAGGACGGCGGTTCGACTGACGGCACGCTGGAGACGATACGGGGCTTCGAAGACCCTCGTATCGCCCTAGAGAGCGGACCCGACGCAGGCATCTACGACGCGATCAATCGCGGCATTGCACGGGCGCGCGGCGATGTCATCGGCCTGATGCACTCTGATGACACCTTCGCGCGCGACCAGGTGCTCTCGCAGGTGGCCGCCCTTTTCGAAGACCCGGACGTCGACGGCGTCTACGGAGATCTCGACTATGTCTCTGCGGCCGATCCAGACCGGATCATCCGACGCTGGCGCTCGGGCACCTTCACCCCGGACAAGCTCGCCGGAGGATGGATGCCGCCCCATCCCACCCTCTATCTTCGGCGCGAGGTCTTCGGGCGCTGGGGCGCCTATGACACCGACTTCCGGATCGCTGCCGATTACGAAGCCATGCTGCGCTGGCTCGTGCGCGGCGGGATCCGTCTCGCCTATCTTCCGGAGGTTATGGTGAAGATGCGCGTGGGCGGGGAGAGCAACCGCTCGCTGGAGCGCATCTTGCTCAAGAGCCAGGAGGACTATCGGGCCATTCGCCGGCACGGCGTCGGCGGGCTGGGAACACTGGCCTGGAAGAACTTCGGCAAGCTCGGACAGTTCATTCGAAAGGACACCCGCCCCACATGACCAGGCGCGCGCTGATCACCGGCATCACGGGGCAGGACGGCTCCTATCTCGCCGAGTTCCTGTTGGAAAAGGGCTACGAGGTTCACGGCGTCAAACGCCGCGCCTCGCTGTTCAACACCCAGCGGATCGACCACATCTACCAGGACCCGCATGAGCCGGACCCCCGGCTGCGGCTCCATTACGGGGATCTCACCGACACGTCGAACCTCACCCGCATCCTGCAGGAGGTGCAGCCGGACGAGGTATACAACCTAGGGGCCCAGTCCCATGTGGCGGTGAGTTTCGAGGCGCCGGAATACACCGCCGACGTCGACGCAATAGGGACCCTGCGGTTGCTGGAGGCGATCCGCTTTCTCGGGCTGGAGAAGACCACACGCTTCTACCAGGCTTCCACCTCGGAGCTCTACGGGCTGGTCCAGGAGACGCCGCAGACGGAGACCACGCCCTTCCACCCGCGCAGCCCTTACGCGGCCGCGAAGCTGTACGCCTACTGGATCACAGTGAACTACCGGGAGGCCTACGGCCTCTACGCCTGCAACGGCATCCTCTTCAATCACGAGAGCCCGCGGCGGGGAGAGACCTTCGTCACCCGCAAGATCACCCGGGGGCTGGCCAACATCGCCCAAGGGCTCGAGGACTGCCTCTACATGGGCAACATCGACGCCCTGCGCGACTGGGGGCACGCCAGGGACTATGTCCGCATGCAGTGGCTGATGCTCCAGCAGCAGACGCCCGAGGATTTCGTGATCGCGACGGGCGAGCAGCACTCCGTGCGGGACTTCATCGCCTGGACGGCGGACGAGCTGGGCATCCGCCTGCGCTTCGAAGGCGAGGGCGTCGAGGAGCGGGCGGTAGTGGAGGCGGTCACCAGCGACCGGGCCCCGGCCGTGAAGCCCGGCGACGTGATCATGCGCATTGATCCGAAATACTTCCGCCCCGCGGAGGTGGAGACGTTGCTGGGCGACCCGGCCAAGGCGAAGGCAAAGCTCGGCTGGGAGCCGCAGATCACCGCACGCGAGATGTGCGCGGAGATGGTGACCGAGGATCTCAAGGCTGCGCGCCGGCACGCCCTGCTGAGAGAGCATGGCCTGGAGCTGCCCGTAAGCCTTGAGGCCTGAGGAGGGGTCATGAAGTATTATCTGGCCGGGCATCGCGGCATGGTCGGCGGTGCGATCCTGCGCCGGCTCGAGCAGCGGATCGGGCCGGGGGACGAGATCGTCGCCCGCACGCATGGCGAGCTGGATCTGACAGACCAGGCGGCGGTGCGCGCCTTCATGGAAGCCGAGGAGCCGGACGTGGTCATTTTGGCGGCCGCCAAGGTAGGCGGCATCCAGGCCAACAACAGCTACCCGGCGGAGTTCATCTACGAGAATCTGATGATGGAGGCGAATGTCATCCACCAGGCGTTCGCCGCCGGCCTGGAGCGACTGCTCTTTCTGGGCAGCTCCTGCATCTACCCGAAACTCGCCGAACAGCCGATGGGCGAGGACGCGCTGCTGACCGGGACCCTGGAGCCGACCAACGAGCCCTACGCCATCGCCAAGATCGCCGGGATCAAGCTGTGCGAGAGCTACAACCGGCAATACGGCGTGGACTATCGCGGCGTGATGCCCACCAATCTCTACGGGCCGGGCGACAATTTCCACCCAACCAACAGTCATGTCCTGCCCGCCCTGATCCGGCGCTTCCACGAGGCCAAGGAGAGCGGGGCGGAGGAGGTCGTTGTCTGGGGCAGCGGAACGCCGAAGCGGGAGTTCCTGCATGTCGACGACATGGCCGAGGCGGCGCTGTTCGTCCTCGATCTCGACCACGAGAACTACGCCGCGAACACCGAGCCGATGCTCTCCCACATCAATGTCGGGACCGGCGAGGATGTGAGCATCGCCGAGCTTGCCGAGCTCGTCGCTCGGGTCACGGGCTTCGAGGGCCGGATCTCCTGGGATCGCAGCAAGCCGGACGGCACGCCGCGCAAGCTGCTCGACGTCTCGCGGTTGGCCGAGATGGGCTGGCGGGCGCGCATGCCGCTCGAACAGGGCTTGCACGAGACCTACGCCTGGTTCCTGGAGAACCGGGACCGCCTGCGCGCCTGACCCCGGCGCGCGCTCCTTCGACTTCGAGGAAGTTTTCATGATCCACCCGGTCATTCTCTCCGGGGGCTCGGGCACGCGTCTGTGGCCACTCTCCCGCAAAAGCTATCCCAAGCAGTTCGCCCCGCTGATCGGCGAGGAGAGCCTGTTCCAGGCCTCAGCCCGGCGCTTCGACGGACCCGGCTTCGCCGCGCCGGTGGTGGTGACGGGCTCGGACTTCCGCTTCATCGCCACCCAGCAGCTGACAGAGATCGGCATCGATCCCGGGCCGGTGCTGATTGAGCCGGAAGGGCGCAACACGGCGCCGGCGATCCTCGCGTCCGCGCTCCATCTGGCCGAGCGCGACCCGGAGTCGTTGATCCTCGCCGCGCCCTCGGATCATGTGATCCCCGACCCGGAGGCCTTCCGCAGCGCCGTTTCCGCGGGCGTCGAGGTCGCTCAGGCGGGTGATCTCGTCACCTTTGGCGTGACGCCGGATCGATCCGAGACGGGCTACGGCTATCTGGAGCTGTCCGGGCCGCCGGAGGAAGGGCGGGCGATCCGGCCGCGACGCTTCGTGGAGAAGCCGGACGCCGCGAAGGCCCGCCGAATGCTGGAGGCCGGCAGCTATCTGTGGAACGCGGGCATCTTCCTCTTCTCCGCCCGGGCGCTGATCTCTGCCTTCGAGGCGCATGCGCCGCAGCTCCTCGTCCCCGTGCGCCGCGCCGTGGAGGAGGCCCGCGCCGATCTCGGCTTCGTGCGCCTGGCGGAAGAGCCCTGGGGCGAGGCCGAGGCGATCTCGATCGACTACGCGGTGATGGAGCGGGCGGACAATCTCAGCGTCGTGCCCTTCTCGGCCGGCTGGTCGGATCTCGGCGGCTGGAACGCTGTCTGGCAGGCACAGGGGCCGGATGAGCACGGCGTGGCAACCCATGGTCCGACCACGGCGCTCGACTGCCGCGACACGCTGCTGCGCTCGGAGAGCGAGAAGTTGGAGCTTGTGGGGATCGGGCTCGACAACATCGTCGCGGTGGCCATGCCGGACGCCGTTCTGGTCGCCGAGATGGACCGCGCGCAGGAGGTGAAGCAGGCGGTCGCGACCCTCAAGGCCCGCGGCGCGCGTCAGGCCGAGCAGCTGCCAATGGATCACCGCCCCTGGGGCGCCTTCCAGAGTCTGGCGGTCGGCGATCGCTTCCAGGTCAAACGCATCATCGTGGAGCCGGGCGCCGCGCTCAGCCTTCAGAGCCATGTGCACCGCTCCGAGCACTGGATCGTGGTGGCCGGAACGGCGTTGGTGACGATCGACGGGGAGGAGCGGCTCGTGACCGAGAACCAGTCGGTTTATGTGCCGGTCGGCTCCGTGCACCGCCTGCAGAACCCGGGGAAGGTGCCCATGGCGCTGATCGAGGTGCAGACCGGCGCCTATCTAGGCGAGGACGACATCACGCGCTACGAGGACGTCTACGCTCGGAACTAAGCGGTCCCCGGCGGGCGGCCTGGCATGGACACCCTCTTCTTCATCGCCTCGAAGCTGGTCTGGGCGCTGATCCGTCCCGAGACCCTGCTGATCCTGCTGCTGGCCGCCGGCCTGCTCGCACTCCAGTTCGGCCGCCGGCGGCTTGCCTTCGCAAGCCTCGCAGCGTCGCTTGGGGGCTTCGTCATTATCGCCCTCTTCCCGCTCGGCGACGCGTTGCTCGCACCGCTTGAGGCGCGCTATCCGCCCGAACCCGAGATCGCCGGCGCCGTGGTCGGGATCGTGGTCTTGGGCGGCGGCGAGGACGCCCGGGCCGCCCAGCGATGGGGCCAGCCTGCCGTCAACGAGACGGGAGAGCGGTTCCTCGCCGCCATTGCTCTCGCGGGTCGGTTCCCACAGGCGCGGGTGCTTTTCACCGGCGGCTCCGGTGCGCTCATGGGATCGGAGTCTCGGGAGGCGCGCGTCGCCGAGCGGATCTTGACTTCGGCCGGGATCGAAGAGGAGCGGCTGCTACTGGAGCATCGCTCTCGCAACACGGCCGAGAACGCGCAGCTATCCCTGAAGCTGCTCGCCGAGGCGGAAGGCGGCATGGGGCAGGGGGCGTGGCTCCTGGTGACCAGCGCCTTTCACATGCCGCGGGCGGTGGCGAGCTTCTGCGCGGCGGGCTGGCGGGAGATCGTGCCCTGGCCGGTGGATTTCCGGAGCGGGGCGGGGTCTCTCGCGCCCAGCTGGGACCTGGCGGGGCATCTCGCGGTGCTCAACACGGCCGTGAAAGAGCGGGTGGGCTTGCTGGCTTACCGCGTCACCGGGCGCGCCGGTCTTGCCGACTGCCTGCGATAGGTCGCGTCAGTCGGCTCCCGCGAGGTAGATGTCGATGACGTCCCGCTCGGCCCTGCGCGTGAGCCGGAACGTCACCGCTTCCCGGCCTTGGCGCCCTCGCGGGCCTCTTGCCGCAGCTCATCCATGGACCGATCGCCGACCCCGCTGGCCAGCCCCTCATCGACGCTCCGCTGCATCTCGGAGATCCTGGTCGCCCGGTCCTGATCGCGCCTGATCAGGTCGCGGACATAGTCAGTGGCATTGCTGTAGCGGCCGCCGCGGACCTGCTCTTCCACCCATCCCTTCATGGGATCGGGGAGCGAAACGTTCATCGTCGCCATGGCCGTGTCTCCTACCATGCGCCTCATTGCCAAATATTGGCAATTTTTGTCAACATAACAGACCCAGGAAGGATTGCTCATTGGTCGTGGGGTCGCCGTCCGCCGGGACGTCTTTCGAAAGCGAGCGCTGACAGGTCTTACGCCGGGGCCGGGCCGAGATCCCGCAGGGGCGCCACGATCTCCCGCTCCGCGCCCATCAGCTCCACCAGCACGCGCGCCCGCTCTGCGTCCGGCATCTCCACCAGCGTCGCCAGCCGGTCGGCCAGGGCGCCGTCCAGGAAGCGCACGCGATCGCCGGGCTGCAGCATGCGGGAAACGTCGAAAGCGCCCGCCTCATCCGCGTTTTCCATCAGCGCCTCAACCAGGCTTTGCGGAGCGGGTTTGGGGCGTCCGTCCTCCATCACCAGCGCGCGCATGCCGTAGGTGGCGTTGAGCGGCCGCCAGCGGTCGCGCGCCGGATCGAAGCCGATGAAGATGTAGCGCGGGAACAGCGCCCGCAGGGCGCGTGTCCGCCCCGTGCGCGTGCGGATCTGTTTGCGAATGCGCGGCACGAAGACGCGATAGCCTTGCCGGTGGGCATGCCAGGCGGCGAACATCTCCTGGTGAGGCTTGGTCATGCCGGCATGCCAGCGCTGGCTGGGCTCCAGCTGCGCCTCTCGCGCGCCTCGGGCGCGGAAAGCCTCCAGCTCGGGATCGGGTTTCATCACGCGCTCCCCCCATGAACCAATCATGGCTGCTCCCCGCCCTGCGGGCCGGGAAGCTCAAATCTGCCCGCCTTGAAGTCGTCCCAAGTCGGCGCGACGTAAGGCTCGATAAATCCTTTCCCTATCTCTAAAAGCCCGAGAGGGGCCGGACAAGGGTCGCGGCCCTCCGTCAGTTGCGTGCGTTGGGGGAGGACAGGCGTGCAGAAGAACGGCGAGGCAGGCGCCGACGGTGTCCTGCAGGGGGCGATCGGCTGGACGGCCCTCTGGGCGGCGCTGCTCTCGGCGCTGATGCTGGGCGCCAACCGGCCCGTCTCCTGGATCCTGCTGGGAATGGTCGTGTTGGCGCTCTTCGCCGCGCAGACCGCGCTCGACCTCTTCTCCCGCCGCCCGCCCGCCAGGGGGACGGAGCGGCTCTGGCTGCCGGCGCTGCTCTATGTCGGGGTCGTGCTCTGGGGCCTGCTGCAGACGATCCCGGGCTGGGCGCCCGGAGGCTGGATCCACCCTGTCTGGGCCGGCTTGGAAGCGTTGCCGGGGCAGGACGGCGCGCCCACTGTCTCCGCCGACCCGGACCCAGGGCGGCACCACGTGATCCGGCTGGCCACCGATGGCGCGCTGTTCTGGATCATGATCCAGGCGGGAGCGGAGGCGAAACGAGCGCGGGCCATGATCCGGGCCGTCGCCGTCTTCTCCGGTCTGCTTGCGGCCTACGGGCTGGCGGCGTGGTCCGCCGGCTCCAACCCGATCCTGGGCGAGGAGTACACGCGCGACGTCGTCCAGGCGAGCTTCGTCAACCGCAACAGCTACGCCACCTACGCGGCCTTCGGCGCGCTGGCCAACCTCGCCGCGCTCGCCATGTCGACGGGCCGCGACGCGGCCGCAGGAGAAGAGGCCGAGGACCCACGCCGCTCTCTTCGCGACATGCTGGAGGGCTTCTTCGAGGGCGGCTGGATCTTCGCGCTTGGAGCGCTGCTGTGCTTCTCCGCGGTGGTCCTCACCCAGTCGCGGGCAGGGGCGGCTGCTGCGCTGGCCGGCGTCGGGGTGTTCCTGGCCGCCTACCGCCGCAAGCGCGACCGGGAAGGCGCGGCGCTGATCGGCGCGGCGGTGGTGGTTCTGGGCTTCGTGACGCTGGCGCTCTCCTCGGGCCTCGCGGGCCGGCTGCTGACGGCGAAGAGCGAGAGCCTGCGCTTCGTGGTCTATCCCGAGATCTGGGATCAGGCGCTGGAGCGCCCTTGGCTCGGCCACGGACTCGGCGCCTTCCACGAGGTCTTCCGCGCCCGCGTGCCCTTCGAGGCTGCGTTCGGGGAGTGGGACCTCGCCCACAGCAGCTATCTGGAGAACCTGTTCGAACTCGGCGCCCCCGCGGCGGCCGCCTTCTACGTGGCGCTGGGGTTGGTGGCCTGGCGGCTGCTGCGCGGCGTGCTGACGCGCCGGCGAAACCGCCTGCCGGCATGTCTGGCGCTGGGAATCACGGCTACCGCGGCCCTGCACAGCCTGATGGATTTCAGCCTGCAGATGCCGGCGGCGGCGGCGCTGTACGCTGCACTGGCCGGCATCGGATGGGCGCAGAGCTTTCCGCGTCGCCGTGCCAAGACGAGCGAAAAACCGTCAATCAGTTTGGACTGACGGTTTTCTCCAGTTCGACCCGGCGGTCCACCAGACTGAAGGTGAACACGAACGGGCTGTTGCCGAAGGTGAAAGAGCCGATCAGCGGAAAGGCCTTCGCGCCGTGCCCGACCGAACCCGCCAGAAGGAGGCTCACGGCCACCGCGGCAAAAATGTGCTTGGCCTGCTTCATGCCAATCTCCCTTTCCCCAACTACCGTCGGATCCTAGGAATGAGGCCATGAAAAGTCAATCGAACCGCGGTCTGGCGGCGCTGCGTCTGGCGCTGCTGGGCGCCGCCTCCACTGCCTTCGCGCTTAACCTGGCCGCCTCTCCGGCGGGTAATCCCGAGATGCGGGAGAGCGGGCCTTATGGTGACTGGCGCTTGGCACCTGGCGCGAGCTTTTATGATGCCGGCAATTATCTTTTCGAAATGGGCTTCGCCCATATCGCTGCCGCCGCATCCGCCCACATGGCCCGACGCGCTGGCGAGCCCTCGATCTCGCCCGAGGGGCAAGCCGGAATTCCCGAAGCGCGCGCTCTGATCCGCGAGTCGGTCGAACGCAGCCCCGCCGACGCCCGCAGCTGGGCGGCGCTCGCCTTGGCCGCGTCGTTGGAGAGGGACGGCGACACGCTCGAGGCTGCTCTCAGGCGGTCATGGAAGCTGGCCCCGAACAATGCCTTCATTTCCGGGATACGGCTGATGGCGATCGTGCCCGTGCAGCCCTCGGCGCTTGACGAGGAGGCGACGGAGGCCGTGCTACGGGATCTGCGCATGGCGCGGGCAAGACAGTCGGAGAACGTCGAGCGCCTGATCGAGATCGCCCCGGTGCTGCAGGCGCTGGAAGGTCGCGACGCGGCGCAGCCCTGACTTACGCCGGACCGCGCCGCACCATCATCTCAACCCGCCCGGCGGCGACGCCGAACGAGCGCGAAGACGCCCACGCCGGAGGCGAGCAGCGGCAGCGCGGCCGGAACCGGCACCGGCTGGGTCTCCAGCCGGGTGAGGCCGCCCTCGGTGGCAAAATACGGAGTATCGGAGTTCTGCGGGAAGTAGTAGGAGCCGAGGGGCCCCGGCGCGAAGTCCGACTTCCTCAGCACAAAGTTTAGATGGAAGAAGTCGCCGCTTGTGGCGCCGATCGAGTTGGTCGTGCCCTCGATGAAAATGTGCGCCAGGGTCGGGTCCAGGGTCGAGCCGTTGTTGTAGTACGGCTGCACCTCCACGCGCGTGTTGCTCGTGTTGTAGGTCGCCGTCCGGGAATCGCCCGGAAACTCGACCGTCAGGTCGACGAGGAACGGGACGATACCCGTCTCCGCCTCGTCCAGATCAGCCCTGAAGATGAAGTCTCCGGTGATCGGTTCCGCGGCGGGGCCGGCCACGGGCGTTGAGGCGTCCGTCTGATACGACATCGCGACGAAGCCGACCGAGAAATCAGTAACAGGCGTGGCCATCGCCGCGCCGGCGGCCGAAAGCGCGATTGCAGCGCCCGCCACAGCGGACAGCATGGGTCTGAACATTGGATCCCCCGCGGACATTCCAATTGCGAAAACACACTCACATGATTGCTAATATTTGAAACTTGCCCGCGTCAAGGGATGGCCCCGGGTTTCGTTCATCGAGAGGCGGGCGGGCCACGATCACCGAGGCCCCGTCCTGCTGGACGGAGGGCACATGGCCCTTCCAGCCGTTGTTGGTCGCCACCGCGGACTCGTTCCGCTCGATCTCCTTGGCCCGGACCCCGTTGTGGTAGCCCACGAGGATCCCCACTCCCCCGCTCTCCTCAGACGAGAGCTTGGCCAGGGTCTCGTTCGTGGCCGGATCCAGCTTCCGGAAGGCGTAGAGCGTGGTCAGCCGGTCGATCGCCTCGATGAGCTCCGGGGTCACGTCCTTCGGCGCCGGGCGCCCATCCTCGTCGAACAGGTGGGCGATGGCCTTGGCGTTGCGCAACGGGTTGGTGGAGGTGACCCGGCGGTTGACCATGTACTCGGCCAGGACCTCGGCCTTCGCCCGGTAGGCCTGGGCGTGCTGCCGGCCCAGCGGGATCTGGAGCAGCGCCTCCTCCGCCTCCAGGATCCTGTTGTCCGCCTGGCTCGGGTCCGCCAGCAGGTCCAGCGCCCCGTCCCGACCCAGGGCGAGGATGTCCGCCCGGCCCAGGCCCATGAACAGGTGCTTCCACTCCGTGTCGCTGAGCTTGCGGGAGAAGTGGCCGGCCAGGGTCTTGGGGATGATCTCCCGGAAGTGCTGCCGGATGGAGTCGATCTCCGACTTCACCGGGTTGATCAGCCGCATCAGCAGCGTGTTGTCCCCGTCCATGCCCTTCAGGTCGTTGACGAGCGAGCGCAGGGTGTTCAGCCGGGGGTGGGCGTTCATCAGCTTGGTCACCCACTGGGCCGAAGCCTCGGCGGTGTCGGCGTTGGCGATCGAGGTCACCAGCTCCGCAGCGCCCCAGGCGGACTCCACGCGCCGGCTGCCCCGGTCCGCAGCGGCCTTGCGCGCCGCCCCAATGCGGTCCACGGCAGCCTTCACGCCCTTGCCGGCCTTCTCCGCGACGTAGTCGTTCGCCGGATCCAGGACCCGGAACATATTGGCGGTGGCCAGCCAGCGCCGGTCCCCTTCCACCTCGGAGAGCGCGTCGGCCAGCTGGTCGAGCTGCCGACCCACGTCCCGGGGCCGCCGGCGGCGGGAGATCGAGAGCCGGGTGAGCAGGTTCACGACCGCTTCCATCAGCCAGGTGACCGCTCCGTCGACGGAGTCCGCCGGGGTCTCGGCCACCTTCGGCGCCGGGGTGTTCTGCAGGGCCGTCCGCAGACCGTCGTCCACCTGGCTGAGGGCCATGAAGGTGGCGATCAGGTCGGTCTTGCCCTCCGCGTCCCGGCGGGTCTCGGACAGGGCCTCGAGCTTGCGCTGCGCGATGTCCCGGTCGGCCTGGCTGTGGGCGGCCGGGTTCTCGGGGTCCTCCAGCAGGGCGTCGGCCTTCAAGGTCTTCAGGACATGCCCGTAGAGCCGGTTGGCCTCGGCCAGCGTCGAGGTGTCGAGCTTCATCCCCGAGCTCAGAGCCAGGTGGATCGACTTGAAGGCCTGCACCTGGCGCGGGGTCCCTGCACTCCCCCTGAACTCTGCTCCGTCTCGGGGGTTGGGCGCTCAGCCTCGACCCCGTCGCAGTCACGTCAACGTGGAGTTGCGAAGGCGCCTTTTAGGGGTTTCTTAGGCTCCCGAGCAGCCACTCGACACGGCGTCCATGTCTAAACTTGCGCCTTCGAGAAGGCTCGCGTCGCCGTGTTGCTCGATGGAGTCGGCATGGATCATGAGGATTTCGATGACGGTGAGGCGGTCCCTTGCTCAGCGAGCTTCGTGTAGAGATCTTTGAATCTGTCGTGGCTGGCCCGATACGCGCCCATGACACGGGCCCGCGGACGCGCCTGCTTGCGCTTGTCGATGAGATCGGCAAGCGCCTCATCAACAAGCGTCTGAAGCTGTCGTCCCTCGGCCTTCGCGAGGCTGCGCAGGGTCGCAAGCATCTCGGCGTTCACCTGGGTCGTAAACTTTTGACGGGTAGCTTTGGTCACTGCGCGGCTTCCTTTTCATGACAGCGTATCATGAAGCATCGTGGATCATCGGCTTCCGCCTCGACGGATGAGGTGAATCGAGAAGGGCCCGCCCAGGGGGCAGCGCCCGCTGCCTCCCCTGCCTTTTAGGAGTTGAACTTTTCCGCACCGCCCCGGGGCGCGCCGCCTCATCCCGATCTTCGCCCGAGGGCCGGCCTTGTGAGGGGCGGCGAGGGCCTGTCAGTCCGTCGATCCATTCGTTCAACTCCTAAAACCTGGATCGGGAAAAGCTACGTTGTTCGGCAAAGGACCACCTAAAACCCCCGCGGCGCTCAGCGACGCCCGGAATCGCTCCTGCGGCAGGGCGGGGTTGGCGCAGCGGAAGCGGACGGTCCTTGATCGCTGGCACATTCCACGACCTTGTTTCAGCGACGTTGTGTGTGTAGTATTTTACACATGATAACCGCCCTCCAATCCATGGGTGACGCATGACCAGAGGCATCGCCAAGAAGCGCACCAACGTCTCGCTGGACGCCGAGCTTCTTGACGAGGCCCGGCGGTTGGACCTGAACGTCTCATCCATCACGGAGGCGGCGCTCGAAGTCGCAGTCCGTGAGGTCCGTGCCCGACGCTGGGCCGAGGAGAACGCGCAGGCCCTCGCCCAACGCGCCGAGTGGATCGAGCGGAATGGCCTGCCTCTCGCGAAGTGGCAGACTTGGAAGCCCTGAGCTTGGCCCAATTCCTAGTCTATCGCCTTCCGGATGGCGGGCTCGTCCTCGACCTGCAGTCGGACCTTGTCGACACTCCGTCCCGCGTGGCGGCTCCGCTCTTGCCGGAGGATGGCGGTCCGCCGCCCCTCTCGCGACTGGAGCCCATCCTCGAGATCGCTGGGCGTCGTTTCGCGTTGCATGCGGGCGAGATGGCGGCGATCCCGGCGGCGCTTGTATCCGGCCAGCCCGTTGCCGATCTCCGGGCTGAGGACTACGCCATCCGGCGGGCCCTCGACATGCTCTTCAGCGGCTTCTGAAACCGCGAGGACTCCCCTCCGTCGGCTCCTTCGCCGCTTGGCTTGCGCCCGCGGCCTTCGCGGCCCGGTGCTCGCGCACGGCATCTTCATCGGTCACGACGGGTCGAGCCCCAGCGCTTCTCGCAGGCGCGCGTTGGCGCGGGTCTGCCATCCCCGCCCGTCCGCCTTCAGCGCCTCGATCACGTCCGGATCGAGATGCAGGGTGACGCGCCGTTTCCGGGCGGACGCCGGCAATGGCGGCCGGCCCGGACGGGCGAGCCGCCGGAATTCCGGCGTGTCCCTGGCCGGCCGGGCCCGGTCGAACATCTCTTCGGTCCACTCCGGGTTCTCAGGATCGTGCGCCAAACCTGGCCTCCTCTCGTCGATTGGCCTTACGCGGCTGATGACGCGGAAACGATCGCTGCGCGGCGTGATGACCGCCACGTGCAGCCGGTAGTCGATCCGCCCCATCACCAGGAAGCGGGCCTCGCCGTAGTCTTTCCGGTCGTCCCGCAAGACCAGAGCGGTTTCCCAGTCGAGTCTGGCGATGTCGGCGAAGTCCGCCTTGTGCCGGGAAAGGTTCGCTTCGCGCTTCGCCTCATCCCACTCGAATTCGTCCGCCCCGATCATCAATCAGGAGATATGCGGCGTCTTTTCGGGCGTCAATAAATGTATGCATAAAAACTTCGGTTAGGATCGCTATCCGAAGGCGCCCCGGCGGTTGGCGGAGCTGAAGGGCAGGGCGGCCAGCATTCCCAACCAGGGCATACGCATCGACGCGCTCGCCCTTCCGGAGGCCGTGTCGCACTCTTCCACACAGGCCGTTTGCCTGAAGGAGGCTTCAGTCGACGGCGTAGACCGTTCCAGCCTCCGGGCCGTCGAGGCGCTTGACGTAGTTCACGCGCTCGCCGTTCCAGTGATAGCTGTAATGCCCGGCCTGCGCCGGGATCGTGACAACGTCGGGGTAGAAGACGCCGATGCAGCCGCCTCCGGGCTGCCGGACGCTCGGGTAGGTCAGGCCATCCGATCCCGCGAGCCGGAGGCGGCGGCCGACTGCCTGAGCGATCGCATGGTCGTCGGGATCAAGCGCATCGGGCATCTCCCCGACATCGTGCAGCGCCCTGTCGATGCTTCCCGCCAGCAGGCGGAAGTCCGAAGTCCAGCCTGGCTCCTGATCCGTCGCCGCCATGGTGCGCCCGTGGTGGTGCATGGTTTCAGCGAGAGCGACCTCTTCGCTGTCTCCCGCGTAATACGCCCCGTAGCTTCCGTCGCTGAAGCGCGACGGCCGCAGTTTCGAGGCGTGCACGAACGGGGCCATCACCCAGCTGGCGCCGGGGCCGCCGACGCGCCGATCCAGGGGCACGAGCGAAAGGTCGCCGACGGCGAGATTGACGCGGGGGTTGGCCTTGGCTTCCGCCGAGGCCACCGCCTCCCAATCCGCCGGGTCGGCGATGTCTTCGAACAGATCGATCGCCGGGAAGATGGAGCGGATGATGCGATAGGTCTGCGGCCAGCAAATGCGTCTGAGCGGCGACGTCACCATACGCCCCGCTCGGCGTCCAGGTAGTTCCGGACGTCGATCAGGTCCGTGATCTCGCCCTGCAGCATGACGTCCAGGGCGCTGCGGCCGCCGAAGACCTCGTTGGGACGCCTGATCCAGGCGTATCCCCGGGACGGGTCCGTGAAGAGGTAGCGGAGCCCCTTGTGGATGCCCATCAGCACCGCGAGCCGCATGCGCAGGTCCCGGTCGATCGCCCCGATGCGGCCGCTTTTCCAGCGGTGCCACGTTCGTGCCGATAGCCCGCCCAGGAGAGTGCACGCCTCCGAGGTCGTCAGGTCCCAGCGCGCCGCGAGGTTGACGAATGTGCGTGCCAGCGCAAGGGCCTCATGATCGCTGATCTCCGGCCTTCCGCTATCAGCTGGCGTCGCCTCGACCACGGTCAGATGCATCGCGGTCTCCCTTTGCCAATAGTCACAATATTGCGCCTTTCGCGCCAAATGGCAAGGATGCTCTGGTCGCCAGCGCAGTTCAGGAGCCAGCGCAGGATCCGCGGACGGGCTCTCAAACTTCGGTATCTCCCTGTCCCGCCGCCCGGCGCAGCCCCGGCGCCAGCCGAGGGGCGGAGCCGGGCGGCGGGACCGAAGGCTTCGTACGGGCTTCCAGGATTATCAGTCAGGGAGAGGCCCGTCGCCGGATGCGGAAATGAACGACGCCTCCTGTGAGAGCACAGAAGGCGCCTGGAGCGCCTTTCTGAAGCCCGCGTGAGCGGGGGCCGGGCGCTCCGAGGGCGGGGAAGGGGCTGAGCGGGCCTCTCAGCGGCTCTCGCGGCGTTCTGGATGGAGCCAGGGGGCACGGTGTGCGCTCAAGCCTCAATTTTTGCGGCCTGGCTGGTCGGCCGCGCCGGAGCCATCCGCTGATCCAGAGGGTGAGGGGGGCGACGCCGTCGCGCCTGGCGCCTGCAGCGCGCTCCGTCGTGACGCCTCCGAGGTGAAGCGGCTCCGGAGAGAGGAGGATCCAGGGTCTCTCTGGCGCGGCGGATTGGGAGTCAGGTCGGGCCGGAGGGGTTCGGAAGGTGTGGCCCCAGGGTTCACTGGAATCTCGGGGCGGCTCGGCGCCCAGGCTGGCCAGACCGATCCAGACTGAAGGCTGTTCCTTGATTGGCGGAGGGTCAATTGCTCAACCAATCATAACAGGTCGGCTCTCCTCTCCCCCTTGCTGCGAGGTGTCTCGGCCTGCGGCCTCGCCACTCTTGCAAGGGGGAGAGGGGAGCCTTCCTTTCGACGTGCCGGAAACCGGGCGCGTCGTGGTCAGGACGCTGTGACAGTCGCGCTGAACCCTAGGCGGTGGCCGCCAAAGAGATAGCAGCGCCACTTTATCGTTGACCCAAGTCTGTGCCACGGGGTAATAGGTAAGCAATGCAAGACAGCGGCGCTATCTCAATGCTCACAGACCCCTTCATGACACGGGCCCAGGTCGCCGGGATCACCTACGCGGATCGCGACTGGATCCAAACCTGGGTGAACCGGGGGCACATCGTCCTCGAGCAGCAGAACCCCGGAACCGGGCGGCGCAGGCTCTACAGCGAACTCGACGCCGTGCGCATCGCGCTGCTCACCCGTCTGGCAGCCTACAACATTCCGATCGACCGGTCCGCCGAGCTGGCCAACTTCATCGCCGATGCTCTCCGGGACGGCAACGAGATCGATTGGGAGCACCATCTCGTCTTCACGTTCGACCAGATGCGCCGCAATTCCTTCCGGCTCTTGGTGCGGGACCCCGACGGAACCTGGAACCGGGACACGTTCGAGGATGTCACAAGGGATCTGAACGACCTGCGGTTCTCCGAGTTCGCGGAATGGTTCGACGCCAGGCACGGCGCCAGCCGCCGCGACCAGACCGGGCGGATCGACCCCGTGGAGCGCCAGCGGCTCGCCGGTGATGGACGTTTCGCGGAACCGTTCCTGGTGCTCCCCTACGGTGAGACGGTGAACGGCACCCGCGCGATGATCGCCCGGCTGAGGGAGAAGACCGGGTGAGGCGCTCGGGTTTCATGGAGGCGCCCCGTGCCGGGCGAGGGGTCGGTTATGGATCCGTCATCGTCGCCCCGATGGCGGCAACCGGGGCCGTCGATGACTGAGCGCGAGTTCATCCACATGCCCACAGGGCTGCGCAGGGAGCAGGCGGCGCGGCACTGCGGCATGTCCGCATCCATGTTCGACGCCATGGTGCGGGACGGAGAGCTGCCGCAGCCGCGTGTGCGCGGTCGCATGAGAATCTGGCTCAGGCAGGAGCTGGACGACGCCCTCTTCGCGCTTCCAACGCCTGAGGGAGACAGAGAAGGAGGGGGCAACACGTGCGACGCCCTGTTCGGCTCAAGCACCTGAACCCCTCGGGCCGGTTCCCGAGCGGTAACGTCAGGTTCTACTACCGGCCCAAGGGTCGGAAGGGCGTCCCCATGCCGGACCTCCCGCAGGAGCATCCGGACTTCCTGCGCGCCTATGTCGAGGCCGCAGGCGAGCAGCCGCGGCTTCCCGTCAACGCCGGCAGCATCGCCGCCGCGGTCGTCGACTACCTCGGGTCGGAGGCCTTCCGCTTCGGGCTGGCCCGGAGCACCCAGGCGCAGCGGCGGCGGATGCTCGACGACATTCGCCAGCGCTACGGCCAGGGCCGCATCGCCGACCTCCGGGCGGACCACATCCGCAAGGACCTTGACCGCTTCACCGGCCACGCGGCGAACAACAGGCTGCGCGCCTGGCGGGGCCTCTGCGCCTGGGCGACCGATGCGGGGCTGTTTCCTCGCGATCCGTCCGATGGCCTCAAGCGCAAGAAGACCGCGAAATCCGAGGGGCACATTCCGTGGACGGCCGACGAGGTGGCGGCATTCCGCGCCCGCTGGCCCGTCGGCAGCGTCGACCGGCTGGCGTTCGAGCTGATCCACTGGACCGGCGCGCGCGTCTCGGACGTCGTGAAGCTCGGGGAGGGGCATGTCGATCGGGACGGCTTCCTGGCGTTCCGCCAGACAAAGACGGGCGGCGACGTCTTCGTCCCGCTGCGCTGCGAGCTGCCGGAGTTCGCCGAGGGCATGGCGGGCGACCTGGATCTGCTGCACGCGGCGCTGGAGGCGCGAGGAGAGCGCCGCCCGACCTTCTTGACCACGGCGGGCGGCGAGGCGCGGTCGGTCAAGGCCTTTTCCCAGTGGTTCGCCGCCAAGGCCCGGGCGGCCGGGATCCGGGGGAAGAGCGCGCACGGGCTGCGCAAGACGCGGGCCATCGCCCTGGTGGAGGCGGGGGCGAAGCCGCACCAGGTCGGCGCCTGGACAGGGCACGAGAGCCTCAAGGAGATCGAGCGCTACGCGAAGAGGTATGACCGCAAGCGGGTGCTCACCCGGGCGGGCCCAGACCGGAAAGTTCCAACTCAGCCCGGCAAAGTTCCAACTTCGGAAAAAAATATCAAAGAAAACAAAGAGGTTACAGATAGGTGGCGACCCCGGCAGGATTCGAACCTGCGACCTGCCGCTTAGGAGGCGGCTGCTCTATCCTGCTGAGCTACGGGGCCGTCGCGCGCGTCTTAGCCGCGGGCGCTGCGCGGGGTCAACGACAAGCGGCGCCCGCGGGGAACGCGACTCACTCCGCCAGCCTGGCTTCAAGCGCCTCGATGCGCGTCTTCAGCGCCTCGTTCTCCTCGCGCGCCTTGACGGCCATCTCTCTGACCGCCTCGAACTCCTCGCGGGTGACGAGGTCGTGCTCGGCCATCCAGCGCTCCACCAGCCCGCGGAAGGCGGTCTCGGCCTCCGTGCGGGCGCCCTGGGCCACGCCGGCGGCGCTGGTCATCAGGCGGGAGAGGTCGTCGAGGAACGGGTTGCGGCTCTGCATCGGGCGGCTCCATCGTCTGCGCCCCCTGTAAATGGGCCGCCGCGCCCCGATTCGCCACCCGGAACCGCCGCTTGCGCCCGCCGCCCGCCGCGCTAGGCTGCGCCCCGACCCTGTCCTCTCCCTCCACGAGGCCTCTCAATGCCCGCCGACACGCCCGACCGCATCGCGGAGCTGCTCGCCCTGCCGCAGGCCGACCGACTGGCCGACTCCGACCGGGGCGCCGTCCCCCTGCGGCTGGTCGAGGCCGGGGGGCTGGAGGCGGCGCTGGCCGCGCTTCCCCCCGCCCAGCGCGCCTGGGCGGAGGCGACGGGCTTCCGCGGCCGGCTCGGCCAGCTCTGCCCGCTGCCTGACGGCGAGGGGCGGCTGGCCGGGCTGCTCTTCGGCTGGGGCGACGCGAAGGCCCGGGCACGGTCCCGCCTCGACCTCGGCCGCGCGGCCGAAAGCGCGCCGGATGGCCTCTACGCGCTGGCGGAGGCCCCCGACCCGAGCACGGCCGAAGAATGCGCGCTGGGCTGGCTGCTCTCGCGCACGCGCCTCCAAGCCTACAAGGCCCAGCCGCTGCCGGATGCCCGCCTCGCCGCTCCGCAGGGCGTGGACGCCGCCCGCCTGCACCGGATCGCGGACGGGGTCGCCTTCACGCGCCGGCTGATCAACCTTCCCGCCTGCGATCTCGGTCCGGCGGAGATCGAGACCGCCGCCCGCCTGCTGGCCGAGGCGCATGGCGCGCAGGTCGAGAGCGTGGTGGGCGACGACCTGCTCTCCCGCGATCTGCCCCTGATCCACGCGGTCGGGCGCGCGGCCTCGCCGGGGCGGGAGCCGCGGCTGATCTCCCTGACCTGGGGCGAGCCCGACGCGCCGAAGCTGACGCTGGTGGGCAAGGGGATCGCTTTCGACACCGGCGGTCTGAACCTCAAGCCCGGCGGCTCCATGGGGCTGATGAAGAAGGACATGGGCGGGGCGGGGCAGGTGCTGGGCCTCGCGCGCATCGTCATGGCCTCCGGCCTGCCTGTGCGTCTGCGGGTGCTGATCCCCGCGGCCGAGAACGCGGTCTCGGGGCCGAGCTTCCGGCCGGGGGACGTGCTGCCCTCGCGCAAGGGGCTGAGCGTGGAGATCAACAACACCGACGCCGAGGGCCGACTGGTGCTGGCCGACGCGCTGGCGCTCGCCGACGAGGAGTCGCCCGATCTTCTCCTGTGCTACGCCACGCTGACCGGCGCCGCCCGGGTGGCGCTGGGGCCGGAGCTGCCCCCCTTCTACACCGATGACGAGGCGTTGGCCGCCGGCCTCTCGCAGGCCGCCGCGCGGGTGAAGGACCCGCTGTGGCGGATGCCCTTCTGGGACGGCTACGAGGAGAAGATCGAGCCCGCCATCGCGGACCTCGACAATGCGCCCTCGGGCGGCATGGCCGGCTCGATCACCGCCGCGCTGTTCCTGCGCCGCTTCGTGGAGAACGCCGGCGCCTTCGCCCATTTCGATGTCTATGGCTGGACGCCGGCGGCGAAGCCCGGCCGGCCGAAGGGCGGTGAGGCGCAGGGCATCCGCGCCGCCTTCGAGGTGATCGAGGACCGCTGGAGCCCCGCATGAGCCGCGACCCCCGCCTGACCCCCGCCCGCGAGGACCTGGCCGCCGAGCATCTGCGCGGCGAGATCGCGGTCCCCCGCTACGCCGCCCCGCGCCGGGCCCGCGTCGCGCGCGGCGTCCTGCCCCTGCGCTGCCGGCCCGGCGCGGGGCCGCTGGACGCCGAGCTGCTCTACGGCACTGAGGTGGACGTCTACGAGGAGGCCGACGGCCTCGCCTGGGTGCAGTCGGCGCGCGACGGGTATGTCGGCTACGTCCCCTCCGACGGGCTGATGGAGAGCGGCCTGGCCCCGACCCACCGGGTCGCCGCGACGCTGACGCATCTCTATCCCGGCCCCGACCTGAAGGCGGCTCCGCTGGAGTACCTGCCGCTGACCGCGGAGCTGTCGGGGCGGATCGAAGGCGACTGGCTGGTCACGCCGCATGGCTGCGTGCCCGCGCGCCATGTCGCCCCGGTCGAGACGCGCGCCGCCGACTGGGTGGCGGAGGCGGAGCGCTTCCTGGGCGTTCCCTATCTCTGGGGCGGGAGCTCGGCGCTGGGCATCGACTGCTCGGCGCTGATCCAGGTGGCGCGCCACTCGGCCGGGCACGCCTGCCCGCGGGATTCGGACATGCAGGCGGCGCTGGGCGAGCCGCTGCCCGGCCCCGCGCCCGAGCGCGGCCTGCGCCGGGGCGACCTGGTGTTCTGGCGCGGGCATGTCGGGGTGATGCGGGACGCCGAGACCCTGCTGCACGCCAACGCCCACCACATGGCCGTGGCCTCGGAGCGGCTGGCCGAGGCGGTCGCGCGGATCGCGGCCACCGAGACGGGCGGGCCGACCTTCTTCCGCCGCTGGCCGGCCTGAGGCGCGGGATGTTCGAGGTCCTGCCGCCCGCCGAGCCCGACCGCATCCTGTCGCTGATGGCCGCCTTCCGCGAGGACCCGCGGCCCGACAGGATCGACCTCGGCGTGGGCGTCTGGCGCGACGAGACCGGGGCGACGCCGATCTTCCGCGCCGTGCGCGAGGCCGAGCGGCGCCTGTGGGAGACGGCAGAGACGAAGGTCTACACCGGCCTTCTCGGCGACACCGACTTCGCCGCCGCCCTGGGGCGCGAGACGCTGGGCGAGGCGCTGATGGGCCGCGCGGCGGCCTGCCAGGCCACGGGCGGCTCGGGCGCGCTCTTCGTGCTCGCCCGCCTCATCCGCGCGGCGCGGCCGGAAGCGGTGGTCCACGTCCCCCGCCCCACCTGGCCCAACCACCCGACGCTGCTGGGCGCGGCGGGGCTGGAGGTGGCCGAATATCCCTGGCTCGACGCCGCCGGCCGGTCCCTCGACTTCCCTGCCGTCGCCGAGACGCTGGACCGGCTGGGGCCCGGCGACGCCGTGGTGCTGCATGGTTGCTGTCACAATCCCACCGGCGAGGACCCGAGCCCCGCCCAGTGGGCCGGGATCGCGCAGATCGCCGCCCGGCGCGGCTGGCTGCCCGTCTTCGACATGGCCTATGCCGGCTTCGGCGAGGGCTGGGAGGCCGACTGCGCAGGCCTGCGCACGGTGCTGGAGGCCGTGCCGGAGGGCGTGGC
>JBNJGE010000008.1:0-38732 GCA_051747505.1 Pseudomonadota bacterium
CCCCAGCATCAGCAGGGCGGGGGCGGCCTCGGTCCCGGCCTCGGCGAGGCGGAACAGGCCCATGACGGCGAGCGCGACGCCCGCGACCATCACCACGGCAAAGCGGGCGGAGGGGCGCCAGAGAGCCTGGCGGCGGGCCTCGATGACCTCCGGCGCCTCGGGCGGACGGTCGGCGTCCATGCGCGCCATGCAGCGCCGCCAGGCGACGAGGGTCCAGGCGGCGCGGAGAAAGAGCAGCAGGGCGAGCCACTTGGCGAGCGGATGGCCGCTGATGACCTCGAGGATGTTGCCCAGCCCGCTCACGCCTGCGCGTCCGCGGAGAGCTGGCGCAACTCGGCCATGACGCGCCGCCACAGGTCGGGCTCCTGCGCGCCCTGCACGACGTAGCGGCCGCCGATGAGAAAGGTGGGCACGCCCGACACGCCCATCTCGCGGGCGGAGGCGTCCTCCTGGCGGACCTCCTCGACATCGGCGTCGGAGGCCAGCAGGCGGGAGACGAGGTCCGCATCCATGCCGGCTTGCGCGGCGGTGGCGGTCAGGACATCGGGGTCGGAGATGTCCTCGCCCTCGACGAAATAGCGGCGGAAGAGGCCGTCATTGACGGCGTTCTGAGCCTTCTCGATCCGCGCCCAGCGCAGAAGTCTGTGCGCGTTCAGGGTGTTGGGGGTGCGCTTGATGCGGGCGAAGTCGACCTCCAGGCCGGCCTCGCGGGCGGCGGCGGCGATGCGGTCATAGACCTTCTGCGCGCCGTCCTCGCCGAATTTCATTTCCAGGTAGGATTCTCTGTCCATGCCTTCAGGCGGCATGTCAGGATTGAGCTGGAAGGGCTTCCATTCGATGTCGAAAACCGGATCAGGCTGGTCGGCCAGCGCCTGCTCCAGCTTGGCCTTGCCGATGTAGCACCAGGGGCAGATCGGGTCGGAGAGTATGTCTAGCCGGGTCATGGTCCCAAGATGGGGCCGGGCGCGGAAGGGGTCAACGCCGGGTCAGGCCCACGGGGCGCGCAGGGCGCCGGCGGCCCGTCGCGGGAGGCGTCAGGGCCTGTGCGCAACCCGTGCACGACGCGTGCACAGGCCGTGCTGACAATCGTTGAGAAAACCTTGCCTCACATCGCGGTCCAGCCGCCGTCCACGGACAGGCTCGTGCCGGTGATCTGGGCCGCGTCCTCGGAGCACAGGAAGGCGACCGTGCCGCCGATCTGCTCGGGCGTGGCGAACTGCTTGGAGGGCTGGCGGGCGAGGATGACGTTGCGGATCACCTCCTCTCGCTCCATTCCGTACTGCTTCATCGTGTCGGGGATCTGGGACTCGACCAGGGGCGTGAGGACGTAGCCGGGGCAGACGGCGTTGACGGTGATCGGCGCCTCCGCCGTTTCCAGCGCGGCGGTCTTGGTCAGGCCTAGGATGCCGTGCTTGGCGGCGATGTAGGCCGACTTGTAGGGGGAGGCCCGCAGTCCGTGGGCGGAGGCGATGTTGACGATCCGCCCCCAGCCGGCCTTGCGCATCAGGGGCAGGGCGGCGGCGGTGGTGTGAAAGGCCGAGGAGAGGTTGATGGCGATGACGGCGTCCCACTTCTCGGTCGGGAACTCCTCGATCGGGGCGACGTGCTGGATGCCGGCGTTGTTCACGAGGATGTCGCAGCCGCCGAGCATATCGTCGGCCTTCGCGATCAGCTTGCGGCAGTCCTCCGGCTTCGCCATGTCGGCGGGGATGTAGGCGACCTCGGAGCCGGTGCGCGCGGACATCTCGGAGGCGAGGCGGTGGTCCTCCTCGCGGTCGGTGAAGGAGTTGAGGGCGACGTAGGCCCCCAGGCTCGCGAGGCGTTCGGCCACGGCGAGGCCGATGCCGGAGTTCGAGCCGGTGACGACGGCGGTCTTGCCCTTGAGAGACATGTCGCGTTTCGCTCCCTGCGTGGATAGGGTCGGGGCCGCGCGCAGGCTAACCGTTGCGCGGCGCGGAAGCGAGCGGCGCGGCGGTCGCGGGCGCGGTGTTTCCGGCAGGCAGGGGGGCGAAAAAAAGACGCCCTCCGAGGAGGGCGTCAGGTGTTGAGGCAGGTTTCATACAGGCAAGAAACCTATCGAGCAGTGGGGACAGAATACGGAAACAGGCCCCTGATGGGCAAGCGAAACTTTCTTTCGGGGGGCTTGTTCATGAGGCTTGACCGTGCGCGCGCCGGCGTTCCGCGGGGGCGGGACGGGCTGCGCGGGGCCCTCCGGGCGCTGGGGGCGGCGGCGCTGGTCCTGACATTGGGCGCCGCATCTTGGGGCGCCCGGGCCGAGGGGGCCCACGGGCTAGCGATGCACGGGACGCCGGCGCTGCCCGAGGATTTCGCGCATCTGCCCTATGCCGACCCGGACGCGCCGCAGGGCGGGCGGCTGACGCTGGGCGAGCTCGGGGGTTACGATTCGCTGAATCCCTACATCCTGAAGGGGCGCGCGCCCTGGTCGGTTCGCGTTCTGAGCGTCGAATCGTTGCTGGGGCGCAACTGGGACGAGCCCTTCTCCATGTACGGGCTGCTGGCCGAGTCGGTGGAGACGCCGGAGGACCGGAGCTGGCTGGAGTTCCGGCTGCGGGAGGAGGCGCGGTTCTCCGACGGCTCTCCGGTGACGGTCGAGGATGTCGTCTGGTCCATGGAGGTGCTGGCGGAGAAGGGGCTGCCGGGGTTCCGGACGGTCTGGGAGAATGTGGAGCGGTGGGAGCGGACGGGCGAGCGCTCCGTGCGGTTCCACTTCGCGGAGCCGGACAGGGAGGCGCCGCTGATCCTGGGGCTGCGGCCGATCCTGAAGAAGGCGAGCTTCGAGGGGCGGGACTTCGCGGAGAGCTCGCTGGAGCCGCTGGTGGGGTCGGGGCCGTATGTGGTGGAGGAGGCGGAGCCGGGGCGGCGCCTGGTGTTCCGCAAGGACCCTGATTACTGGGGCGCGGAGCTGCCGTTCAACGCGGGGCGGTGGAACTTCGAGACGATCCGCTACGAGTGGTTCAAGGACGACGCGGCGCGGTTCGAGGCCTTCCGCGGGGGCGCGCTGGACGTGTTCCGCGAGGGGGATCCGGCGCGCTGGGAGGAGGGGTATGACTTTCCCGCCGTGCGCGAGGGGGAGATCGTCAGGGCCGAGATCCCGCATGGGCGGCCGACGGGGCTGACGGGCTTCGTGTTCAACACGCGGCGCGAGATCTTCGCGGACCGGCGGGTGCGGCTGGCGCTGGCGCATGCCTTCGACTTCGAGGCGACGAACCGGGTGCTCAACCGGGGGGCCTATGCGCGGATCCGGTCGATGTTCGGCAACTCGCCGCTGGGCTTCGAGGGGGCGGCCGCGGGGCGGGAGCTGGAGATCCTGGCGCCTCACGCGGACAAATTGCCGGAGGGGGCGCTGGAGGGGTTCCGCTGGCCCGAGACCGACGGGACCGGGCGCAACCGGCGCAACCTGCGCGAGGCGACGCGGCTGCTGAAGGCGGCCGGGTGGTCCGTGGAGGAGGGGCGGCTGGTGAAGGACGGGCGGCCCTTCGAGTTCGAGATCCTGCTGGGCGGGCCGGACTGGGAGGCGGCGGCGCAGGTCTTCGCCAAGCAGCTGGAGCCGCTGGGGATCGAGGCGCGGGTGCGGCTGGTCGATGCGGCGCAGTACGAGGCGCGGCGGTCCGAGTACGACTTCGACATGATCGTCAACCGCTGGGCGGCCTCGCTGTCGCCGGGGGCGGAGCAGACGCTCTACTGGGACTCGGCGGGCGTCGAGGCGCCGGGGACGCGGAACTATCCCGGCGTGGACAGCCCGGCGGTGGAGGCGGCCATTCAGGCGCTGCTGACGGCGCAGACGCGGGAAGGGTTCGAGGCGGCGGCGCGGGCGTTGGACCGGGCGCTGACGACGGGGGTGTATGTCATCCCACTGTGGCATTCGCCGGCCAGCCGGATCGCCTACCGCGCCGAGCTGGGCTTTCCCGAGCGGCTGCCGCTCTACGGCGACTGGGTGGGGTGGCTGCCGGATGTGTGGTGGCGGCGGGAGTGAGCCGCCGCCCCGCCCCGGCTCCCGCCCGCCCACCCCGCCGGGACGGGGCGGCGGCTAGAGCAGGAGGCCGGCGGCGATCGTCCACATGAGCGCGGCGATGGCGAGGTCCAGCGCGCGCCAGGCGGACGGGCGCGCGAAGAGGGGAGCGAGCAGGCGGGCGCCGTAGGCCAGCGCGAAGAAGAAGACGAAGGAGGCCGTCACGGCGCCGAGCGCGAAGGCGGGGCGCAGGCCCGCGGGCTGGGCGGCGCCCAGCGCGCCGAGCAGGCCGAGCGTGTCCAGGTAGACATGCGGGTTGGCCCAGGTGAAGGCGAGGCACTGGGCGAGCGCGGAGGCGAGGCTCTGGCGGGCGCCGGTCTGCGGGAGCAGCGCCTCGGCCGGGCCGAGGGCGGCGCGCAGGCGCAGGGCGCCGTAGGCGATCAGGAAGGCGGCGCCGGCCCAGGTCAGGGCGGGGATCAGCCAGGGGGCGCGCGTGGTCAGCGCGGAGAAGCCGGCGACGCCCGCGGCGATCAGGACGGCGTCCGACAGCGCGCAGGTCAGCGCCACGGGCAGGACATGCAGCCGGGCGAGACCCTGGCGCAGGACGAAGGCGTTCTGGGCGCCGATGGCGAGGATCAGGCCGAGGCCCGTGGCGAAGCCTGTCCCGGCGACGGCGAGCGGCCCGGCCTCCACCGGGCTCAGGCGCGGCGGGCGGGGCGCGGGGCGCCGGAGGGCGCGCGGCGGGCCTGGCCGGCGGCGCGCTCCTCGGCCGTGGGGGGGGAGACGAGGCCGGCGGAGATGATCAGCTTGGCGGCCTCCTCCACCGTCATGTCGAGGGTGACGATGTCCTCGCGCGGCACGAAGAGGAGGAAGCCGGAGGTGGGGTTGGGCGTGGTGGGCAGGAAGACGGAGACCATGCCGTCCTCGCCCGACACGCGCGCGGAGATCTCGCCGCGGGTCTCGGTGGAGATGAAGGCGATCGACCAGATGCCGCGGCGGGGATACTCGATCAGGCAGGCCTGCTTGAAGGAGGTCCCGCCCGACTGGCTGAGCACCGTCTCCACGATCTGCTTCACGCCGTTGTAGATGGAGCGGACCACCGGCATGCGGTCCACCCAGCGCTCGGCCATGATCACGAGCTGGCGGCCGAACAGGTTCTTGGTCAGCGCCCCGACGATGGCGGTGAAGACGATGAAGACGATCAGCCCGAAGCCGGGCAGGTCCCAGCCCAGCCAGGCCCTGGGGTGATAGGCGGCCGGCACCAGCGGGACGATGCTGTCGTCCACGAAGGTGACGAAGGTCCAGACCAGGTAGAGGGTCAGGACCACCGGGGCGACGATCACCAGCCCGGTCAGGAAGTTCGCCCGCCAGCGCTGCCAGTAGGAGCGGCGCGGGCGCCGTCTGGGCTTGCTGCGGGTCGGGGTCCTGGCCATGCGGGCGGCGCTCTCCGGCGGATCGGGGCGGTGCAGGGCAGGGATAGCGGCCCGGGGCGGGGGCTGCAATGCGCGCGGGGGCGGGGGCGTGCCGCGAATGGGAGCTGTTTCCGGAATGTGAAAGATCCCGGCGTTAACGGTTCATGAACCTTCCATCCCGGGCCTCACATCGGCATTGGTTTCAAGCCATCAACTTTCGAGAGGGGACCCCGACCATGAGAAAGAGTTTCGCGGCGGCGGGCGCCGTCGCCGCCCTGTCCTTCGCCACGAGCGCGCAGGCGCTGGTGCTCGAGGCCGACGGCGCGTTCCTGAACATCGACGGGATCAGCTCGAACCCGATGCAGACCTGGGACGCGGAGACCTACGAGGGGCCGTTGCTCAACGGCGTTTCGGTGCGCTTCGAGCTTTACGAGGACGTGGAAGTCGCGCCCGAAAGTCCGGGCGCGGGCGACAGGGCCTTCGCCTTCGCGGCCGGCGCGGGGGGCAACGCGGCCTCCTACACGGGCCTGCCGGGGACGGCGGGCGTGAGCGGGAGCCACAATGTCGGGTTCCGCGACATCCTCGTCGAGTTCGACAACGACTCGACCGATATCCCGCTGGCGGTCGCCCAGGCCTTCGGGATCGACGGCTATGCCGGCTACGACCTGATCGCGATCAGCGGCTACCACGACTCCGGCTATGTCGAGGGAGACGGCGTCGCCCGCTCCTCCTCGCGCGAGTTCAGCCTGCTCCTGATCGGCGAGGGCGACTGGTTCCCGGAGGACCCGGCCGAATACAACGCGGACCTGCTGAGCGACGACGTGTTCCGCGCGGTGCAGCTGACCGACTTCATGGAGGACCACTACGACGGCGGCGGCGTCGAGCCGGTGGTGGAGTCCGCGGGCCTCGGGCCGGCGGAGACCTTCTCGGTCACGGACGCGCGGGTGCCGCTGCCCGCCGCGCTGCCGCTGCTGGGCGCGGGGCTGGCCGCGCTGGGCGTGATGGCGCGCCGCCGCCGCGCCGCCTGACCATCGCCGCCGAGGGGGCGCCCGCCGCCGCCGGCCCTGGGGAGGGCCGGCGGCGGTTTTCGTTTCAGTAGCCCTGTTCGCGGTCCACGACGTGGCGGAGCGGCTCGCCGCGCGCGAGGCGGCCGATCTGGGCGACCAGCGCGTCGGCCGCCGTCTCCGGCCGGGTGGCCGAGGCGATGTGGGGGGTCACGGTCACCTTCGGGTGGGTCCAGAAGGGGTGGTCCGCTGGCAGCGGCTCCTGCCGGAAGACGTCGAGGGTGGCGTGGGAGAGGCGGCCCGAGTCCAGCGCCTCCAGCAGGGCGGCCTCGTCGATCAGGGTTCCGCGGCCGGGATTGACGATCACGGCGCCGCGGGGGAGCCGGGCGAGGCGCTCGGCGTTGATCAGGCTCTCCGTCTCCGGCGTGCCGGGCAGGAGCAGGACGAGGATCTCGGAGCGCGACAGGATCTCGCGCAGGCCGTCCTCGCCGTGCAGGCAGGTCACGCCCTCCACCTCCTTCGGGCTGCGCGCCCAGCCGGCGACGTCGAAGCGCAGGCGGGCGAGCATGCGCGCGGCGTCCGCGCCCAGCGCGCCGAGGCCGAGCACGCCCACCCGGCGGTTGCGCGAGAGCGGCGGCGGGTCCTGGGGCCATTCGCCGGGCTTGAGGGCCAGATGCCGGTCGAGGCCGGTGTGGTGGCGCAGGACATGGGCGCAGACCCAGTCGGTCATCCCCTCGGTCAGGCCGGGCTCGACCATGCGGGTCAGGGGCACGGTCAGGGCGGGGTCGCCCACGATGCGCTCCACCCCCGCCCACATGCTGAGCACGGCCCTGAGATTGGGGTAGCGGGAGAAGTCGGAGACCGGCCCTTCGGGGCTGTAGATGACGGCGTCCACGGCCTCGGGCGTGACGGCGGCGGGGTCGAGGCGCAGGTCCATGACCACGCCGGCGCGGGCGGCGGCGGCGGCCAGCGCCTCGCCCCAGGCCTCGCGCTCGCCCGGGCGGCCGCCGAAGAGGACGATGGGGGGATGCGCGGTCATGGGGGCCTCCTGCGGTTGCGGACGGAACCCGGGGTAGGGGTTCCGGCGGCGCGGGGCAAGGCGGGGGCGGGGCGTCCTCAGCGCGGGCGGTGGATGTGGGCGGACTGGATCAGGCCGAAGGCGATCATCAGCACCAGCAGGGCCGAGCCGCCGTAGCTGACCAGCGGCAGCGGCACGCCGACCACGGGGGCGAGGCCGGTGACCATGGCCATGTTGACCGCGAAGTAGAGGAAGAAGGCGCAGGCGAGTCCGCCGGTGAGCAGGGCGCCGAAGCGGTCCCGGTTGGCCATCATGGAGACCATGCAGAACACCACGATCAGCGCGTAGAGCGTCAGCAGGGAGACCGCGCCGGCGAAGCCGAACTCCTCAGCGTAGACGGTGAAGATGAAGTCGGTGTGCTTCTCGGGCAGGAAGTTGAGGCGCGACTGGGTGCCCTGCATGAAGCCGCGCCCCGACAGCCCGCCGGAGCCGAAGGCGATCTTGGACTGGGTGATGTGGTAGCCCGCGCCGAGCGGGTCGGAGGCGGGGTCGAGGAAGGTGTCGATGCGCCGGTACTGGTAGTCCTTGAGAAGCTGCCAGTCCGTCCCGCGGGAGTTCACCACGGCCGCGACCAGCCCCGCGCCGGAGGCCGCGGCGGCGGCGAAATAGCCCCAGTGCACGCCGCCGAGCCACATCACGGCCCCGCCCCCCAGCCCCAGCAGCAGAGCGGTGCCGAGATCCGGCTGGCGCAGGACCAGCGCCATGGGCGCGAGGATGAGCAGCAGGGGCGGAATCAGCCAGAAGGGGCGGGAGGCGCGCTCCCCGCCCAGCCAGTCGTAGTAGCGGGCCAGCGCCATCACCAGGGCCACCTTCATCAGCTCGGAAGGCTGGAGCTGCATGAAGCCGAGATTGATCCAGCGCTGGGCGCCCATGCCGGAAGTTCCGATCACCTCCACCAGCGCCAGCAGGCCGAGCGCGCCGAGATAGGCCAGCGGCGAGAGGGCGCGCCAGAAGCGGACATGGATCATGGCGATGACGAGCATAAGCCCCAGGCCCATCCCGAAGCGCGCCATCTGCCGGCCGGCCCAGGGCTCCAGCGAGCCGCCGGCCACGGAGTAGAGCGTCAGGAAGCCGATGCAGGCCACCGCCACGATCAGCAGCGCCAGCCCCCAGTGGAAGCGCAGGGCCTTCTGCAGGGCCGAGAGCGGGGCTTCGGGCGGGGCGAGGCGGGGCATGGGCGATCTCGCGCGCGGGCGGGGGAGGCCTTCTTGGTGGGGGATGCGGCGGGGCGTTGCAAGGGCGCGATGGAACCCTCGGGGGCTATTGGCTCTTCAACACTTGGCGCCCGACCGCTAGCCTGAGGGGCGTGCGCGAGATTCCGTGGAGAGGACGCCCTTGATGAGCGAGTACACGCAGCAGAGCAGCGTCATCGCCGAGGACCCGATGCGCGGGCGCAGCGTGGCCGGGCGCGTCCTGCGCGCCGTGGTGGACGGGGCCGAGACGCTCAACCGGACCTATTCGCGGGTGGGCAACCCGCCGGTCTATGACACCGACATGTTCCCCTGGGCGCGGGAGATCGAGGCCGAGTGGCATCTCATCCGGCAGGAGCTGGACAGGATCCTGGAGCGCAAGGGGGATCTGCCGGCCTTCCACGAGATCGCCGCGGAGGTGGGCAGCATCTCGTCCGACCAGGACTGGAAGAGCTTCCTTCTGTGCGGCTACGGCATGAAGTCGGACGAGGCGATCCGGCGCTGCCCGGAGACCTGGCGGCTTCTGCAGAAGATCCCGGGGCTGACCTCGGCGATGTTCTCGATCTTCGAGCCGGGCAAGCACCTGCCGCCCCATCGCGGGCCCTACAACGGGGTGCTGCGCTTCCATCTGGGGCTGCTGGTGCCCGACGAGCCGGACAGGATCGGCATCCGCATCGCCGACCGGACCTGCCACTGGCGCGAGGGCGAGGCGCTGATCTTCGACGACGCCTACGAGCACGAGGCCTGGAATCACTCGGACAAGGTGCGGGTGGTGCTGTTCGTCGATTTCGAGAAGCCGACGCGCTTTCCCGCCAGCCTGACCAACAAGGCGGTGCTCAATCTCGCGCCCTTCACGCCCTTCATCCGGGAGGGCTACAAGGCGCACCGCAAGTGGGAGCGGCTGTTCTACGGCGCGGATCCCAGCGCGCGGTGAGGCGGGGGGGCCGGACGGCCGGTCCGGGCGCCCGACCGCGAGCGAGCGCCGCCTCGCGAGCGCCCCGGCCCAACGGGAGGGGCGTGCCGGAGGCAGGCGCCGACGGGCGGGAGCCTCCCGCCGACCGGGTCAGGCGCGGCTCGGGGCGGTCGGCGCGCCGTCCGGGGCGGGCGGCTCGTTCTCGGGGCGCGGGGCGGGGGGGCGGATGCGGCGCTCCATGATCTCGTTGCGCACCTCGGGGGGATAGGCGGCCAGCGGCGCCTCGCGCCCCCACAGGGCGCGCATCATCACGTCGCGGGCCACCGGCGCGGCGGCGGAGGAGCCGCCGCCGCCGTGCTCGACGATGCAGGCGACGGCGTATTGCGGGGACTCGTAGGGGGCGAAGCCGACGAAAAGGGCGTGGTCGCGCCGCTCCCAGGGGAGGTCCTCGTTGCGGAAGACGCCGGCGGCGCGCTCGGCGGCGGTGATGATGCGGACCTGGGAGGTGCCGGTCTTGCCGGCCATCGCCATCCCCTCGGCCGCGATGCGCGAGCGCCGGGCGGTGCCGCGGCGGTCGTGCATCACGCCCAGCATCCCCTCGCGCACCATGCGCAGATGGGCGCCGTTGACGTCGAGCAGCGGCGCCTCGGACGCCGACCGGGGGACGCCGCCCTCGGAGCGGATCAGGCGCGGGGAGACGGCGCGGCCGGTGGCGATGCGCGCGGTCATCACGGCGAGCTGCAGGGGAGAGGCGAGAACGTAGCCCTGCCCGATCCCCGCGTTGAGGGTGTCGCCCACGAGCCAGCTCTGGTTGTAGCTGGCGCGCTTCCAGTCGCGGGTGGGGGCCAGCCCCTCGGAGACCGCGGGCAGGGGCAGCTCGTGGCGCCGGCCCAGCCCGAGGCGCCGCGCCATGTCGGAGATGCGGTCCACGCCCACGCGACGCGCGGTCTCGTAGAAGAACACGTCGCAGGACTGGGTGAGCGCGTCGGCCAGGCGCATGTGGCCGTGCCCGCCGCGCCGCCAGCAGTGGAAGTAGCGGTTGCCGAGCTTGTAGCGCCCGTTGCAGAAGACGCGCTCGGCCGGGTCCAGGTCGCCCGTCTCCAGCGCCGCCAGCGCGACGATCATCTTGTAGGTGGAGCCGGGCGGGTAGAGGCCGGAGACGGTCTTGTTGGACAGCGGCCGGTAGGGGTCCTCCAGCAGCCGCGTCCAGTCCTTCGAGCTGATGCCCAGCACGAAGAGGTTGGGGTCGAAGCCGGGCGAGGAGGCGCAGGCCACGAGGTCGCCCGCGGCCACGTCCATGACCGTGACGGCGGCGGACTGCCCCTCCAGCCGCTCCATGCAGTATTTCTGGAGGTCGAGATCCACGGTGAGCTGGAGGTCGGCGCCCGGGGTTCCGTCCTCGCGCCCCAGCTCGCGCACCTTGCGGCCGCGGGCGTTGACCTCGATGCGGCTCAGGCCCGCCTCGCCGCGCAGGGTCTGCTCGCGCTTCGTCTCCACGCCGGTCTTGCCGATCTGGAAGTCGGGGATCTGCAGGAGCGGCGTGCGGCCGTCGTCCTCCTTCAGCTCGTCCTCGCTGACGCGGCCGACATAGCCCACGACATGGGCGAGCGCGGCGTCGTGGGGGTAGAAGCGGGTCAGGCCGGATTCCACGTCCACCCCCGGCAGGGCGGGGGCGTTGGCGTTGACGCGGGCGAAGGCCTCCCAGCTGAGATGCTCGGCCACGGTGACGGGGACGAAGGCGGGCTTGCGCTTCAGGTCGCGCAGGACGCGCGCGCGCTCCTCCTCCGGCAGGTCGATGAGGCGGGAGAGGCGGGCGAGGACGTCCTCGGGGTTCTCGGCCTGCTCGCGCACCAGGGTGACGCGGTAGTTGCGCCGGTTCACGGCCACCGGCGCGCCGTCGCGGTCGAAGATCTGGCCGCGGGCGGGAGGCAGGAGGCGGATGTTGACCCGGTTCTCCTCGGCCAGCAGGCGGTAGCGGGAGGCCTGCTCCACCTGCAGGGCGCGCATGCGCCAGGCGAGCGCCCCCATCGCCCCGGCCTGCAGGCCCAGCAGCAGCAGGCCCCGCCGGGTGAGGCGGGCGGAGCGGGGGCCCTCGGGGCGCCAGCGGCTCATGACAGGCCCCCGGCGCGGCGGGCCTCGGCCGGGCCGGCGCCCAGGCGCAGGACGTAGCGCAGGACGCCCCAGACCAGCGGCAGCGCGGCGGCGGTGGAGAGCGCGTGCAGGATCAGCGCGGGCAGGCCGGGCGGGTGGGCGAGCGAGAGGACCATCATCAGCCACTGGACCATGAGCGCGGCGGCGTAGACGAGGGCGGCGGCCGTCCAGTCGCCCAGCCGCGAGCGCGGCGGCGGCATGGCGGCGGCGCGCATGCGCAGGGCCTGGGCCCCGAGCAGGAGCGAGAGCGCCCCCGCCCCCGGCGGGCCGCCCAGCAGCCCGTCGCGCAGAAGGACCAGCGCGAAGATCAGGGGCACGGGCGCGGCCGCCGGGCGGCGCAGGGCGAAGAAGGCGAGCACGGCCCAGAACAGGTCGGGGATGGGCGCGTCGGGCAGGGGTCCGAGCGGGGCGAGCTGGATCAGCAGGCCCGCGAGGGCCAGCACGGTCAGCGCGGACATCTCGCCGATGCGGCGCAGGCCGGGGGCGCTCATCGCGGGGCCTCCGCCAGCGGAGGCGCGTCGCCGGCCCGGCTTTCGGGGCCGGGGGCGTCGTCCGGGGCGCCGGGGGCGGGCGAGAGGCCGGGGCGGCGGATCAGGCCGCCGGGCCGGTCGATCTCGGTGTCGGGGCGGTAGCGCAGGACGCGGACGAATTCGAGGCGTTCGAGATCGGCGGCGAGGCGGGCCCGGGGATTGCCCTCCGGGTCGGCGATGACCACGCCCACGGGCAGGTCGGGGGGGAACACCTGCCCGTCGCCGGAGGTGACGATGCGGTCGCCGGGGCGGACCTCCTCGGGCGTCTCCAGGAACTCCAGCCGGGGGCCGCGGGCGCCGTCCCCCGCGAGGATCGCCCGGCGGCCGGAGGGGCGGATCAGGACCGGGATGCGCGAGGAGTAGTCGGTGACGTAGAGGATGCGCGAGGCGCGGCGCCCGAGGCCCACGACACGGCCGGCCAGCCCGGAGCCATCCATCACCGCCGCGCCGTCCTGCACCCCGTCGCGGCGCCCGACATTGGCGAGCCCCGTGGCGAGGAAGGGGCCGCCGGAGTCGCCGATGATCTCTCCGGTGACGTAGCCCAGCGAGGGGGCGAGGCGGACATTGTTGAGCGCGCGCAGGCGGGCGTTCTCCTGCTCCAGCGACAGCGCCGCCTCGCGCCAGACGCGCAGGCGCTGGATCTCGCGCCTGAGCTCCTCATTCTGTTCGTAGACGCGCACGAAGTTCTCGAAGTCGGCGGTCATGTCGGCAAGGAAGCCGAGAGGGGATTCGACCTGCTCGATGGTCGGGCGCAGGGAGTCGACGATGGCCATGCGCAGCCGCTCGGCGCGTGGATTGTCGAGCCGCCACAGGACGAACAGGGCGAGCAGGATCAGGCACAGGCAGAAGAACAGGATTCGCCGGACCGTCCGTGCGGCGGAGCCTTCCGCGATGCCGTCCTGATGGCTCATGCCGTGCGTCCAAGGGGGTGTTTCGGCTTCGGAGGGTGACCCGCCGCGGGGGGCGGGTCAACGGGCGGAGGCTTTAGCAGGACGGGGCGGGGGAGGCGATGGGCGGGGGCGCCGCGCATCGGAGGCGGGGGCCATGATGACATCAGGCGCAGGACCCGTCACGACGACTTCGCGCCATCCCATTTTCAGGCGCGCGCAAAGCAGGCTCAGGACCGATTAAGACAACATTGCTCCACCCCGGTGTTTTGCGCGCGCGTGAAGCAATTCCCCAATCATATTTTCAATCAAAGGTGAAATTCAGAACCCCCGGCGCCCGCGCGCCATTTTCTGGCGCGCCCGCACTGCCGTCTTCGTTTGCGAAGGGATCAGGCCCCGGATGGCGCGGCGACGGCCATGGCCGTGCGGACGGTTCCTGACCTCCCCGGGCGCCGCAGCCGGCGGGCGGGGGCTCAGCCCTTGTAGTTGAGGATGTGGATGAGGTCGCGCTCGTGCTCCAGCGCCTTGCCGGTGCCCAGCGCCACGCAGGAGAGCGGGTCCTCGGCCACCGTGATGGCGAGCCCCGTCTGCTCGCGCAGGGCGAGGTCGAGATCGCCGAGCAGGGCGCCGCCGCCCGTCAGCATCACGCCGCGGTCCACGATGTCGGCGGCGAGGTCCGGCGGCGTGGCCTCCAGCGCCGACATCACCGCCTCCTTGATCTGCATGACGGGCTCGGCGAGGGCCTCGGCGATCTGGCCCTGGGTGACCTCGATCTCCTTGGGGATGCCGTTGAGCAGGTCCCGGCCGCGGATCTCGAGGGAGCGGCCGCGGCCGTCCTCGGGGACGCGGGCGGTGCCGATGGTGGTCTTGATGCGCTCGGCCGTCGACTCGCCGATCAGGATGTTCTGCTGGCGGCGGAGATAGGAGATGATGGCCTCGTCCATCTTGTCCCCGCCCACGCGGATGGAGCGGGCGTAGACGATGTCGCCGAGGCTCAGGACCGCGACCTCGGTGGTGCCGCCGCCGATGTCCACGACCATGGAGCCGGTGGCCTCGGTGATCGGCATGCCGGCGCCGATGGCCGCGGCGATGGGCTCGGGGATCAGGGCGGCCTTGCGGGCGCCGGCGGCCATGACGGATTCGCGGATGGCGCGCTCCTCCACGGGCGTGGCGCCGTAGGGGACGCAGACGAGGATCTTGGGCGAGGCGAAGGAGCCGCGGCGATGCACCTTGCGGATGAAGTGCTTGATCATCTCCTCGGCCACGTCGAAGTCGGCGATGACCCCGTCGCGCATCGGGCGGATGGCCTGGATGGAGCCGGGGGTACGGCCGAGCATGACCTTGGCGTCCTCGCCGACCGCCAGCACCTCCTTCTTGCCGTTCTTGGTGGCGAAGGCGACGACCGAGGGCTCGTTCAGGACGATGCCGCGCCCCTTGACGTAGACCAGCGTGTTGGCGGTGCCGAGATCGATGGCCATGTCGGCCGAGAACATCCCGAAGAGGCTGTTCAGCATAAGTCGTCCTTGCGTGCGGCCGGGCGGGGCGCGGCCTTGGGGAGAGCGCGCGGCGGCGGCGACGGGCCGGCCGATTCGACCGGGGTCGAGCGCAAGATATTGGGGGGCGCAGGGCAAGCCAACCCCAGCGGAGGGCGCAGGCCCCGCGGCGCGCCGGCGCGGGGCCTTGCGCGGGGCGCGGGGGCGGGCCATCGTGGCCGCCATCCCGCCCCCGAGCCCGTTGGAGCGCCATGGCCGACCGCCGCCTTCCAGCCATCCGGACCCCCGCCGCCGGGGGCGGGGGGCGCTGATGGCCGGGCTCGACCGCATCGCGCAGGCCGCCTTCCGCGCCGCGCGCGCCCATTCGGGCCACCGGCGCAAGGGGCCGGGGGACGTGCCCTATATCAACCACCCGCTGGAGGTGGCCGCGCGGGTGGCCGCCGCGGGCGCGGCGGAGCCGGCGGCGAGCGCCGCGATGCTCCATGATGTGGTGGAGGATTCTGAGATCACGGCGGGCGAGATCGCGGCGGCCTTCGGCCCGGACGTGGCCCGCGCGGTCGAGGAGCTGACCGACGCCCCCGGCTGGGAGGCGCTGCCGCTGGCCGAGCGCAAGGCGCGCCAGGCGGAGCGGGCGCGCGGGCTCTCCACCGCCGCGGGGCGGGTGAAGCTGGCCGACCAGACGGCGAACCTGCTGGACCGGCGGGCGGCGATCGACGTCTTCGGGGCGGGCGCGCTGCGCGACTACCTGGAGGGGGCGCGGGCGATCGGCGCGGCGTTGCGGGGAACCGACTCCCTGCTGGAGGGAGAGCTGGCGGCCGCCGCCGAGGCGCTGGAGCGGGCGCTGGCCGAGGGCGCGGGCCCGGCGCCGCGGGGGCTGGCCGGGCCGCCGCGCGCTCCGGGGCTGCACGCGGCCGAGACGGCGCGGGCGGATTTCACGGAGGCCGCGCTCTACGCCGCGCGCCGGCATGCGCGGCAGCGGCGCAAGGCGCCGGGGGGCGAGCCTTACGTCAACCACGTCCTCGAAGTGACGGCGCGGCTGGCGCGGGTCCATTCGCAGGATTCCACGCTGCTGCTGGGCGCGCTGCTGCACGACGTGGTCGAGGACACCGAGGCGACGCTGGAGGAGGTCGCGGGGCGTTACGGCCCGGCGACGGCCGATCTGGTCGCGGAGGTGAGCGACGACAAGTCCCTGCCGCGGGAGGTGCGCAAGCGCCTTCAGGTGGAGACGGCGCCCGACCGCTCCGCCCGCGCCCGGCGGCTGAAGCTGGCCGATCTGGCGGCCAATGTCGGGTCGCTGGTGCATGACGCGCCGGCTGACTGGGGGCGGGCGCGGGAGGCGGAGTATCTGGACTGGGCGCGTCGGGTGGCCGAGGGCTGCGCGGGCGCCGACGCGGAGCTGGCCGCGGCCTTCGAGGCCGAGGCGGCGCGGCTGGAGCGCAAGCTGTCCGGGGCGACAGGGGGAGGATCTGCGCGATGATGGTGGTTCTGGGGCTGATCCTGGCGATCCCGCTGGGCTGGTACGGGCCGCGGCTGGGCGCGCAGCGGCTGGGCGGCGACGTGGGCGCGGCGATCGGGGCCGCGGGCGCGCTGATCCTGGGCTTCGCGGCGATCTACGCGCTGGCCTTCGTCATGGCGGCGGGGACCGGGGGGGACCCGAAGCTGGAGTTCGAGGCCGGGATCAACGCCTGGAAGCTGCTGATCATCCTGGCGCCGGCCTCGGCGATCCATGTGCGGCGCCAGCAGCGGCGGGCCGAGGCGGCGGACGAGAGCGAGGAGGCGCGCGACCGCTAGGGGCGTGACGCGTCGGCTCGCGTCGGGGGCGGGCGCCGGGAGGCCTGGGGGCTTCGACGTCGTGTTTCGCAAACGATGACGGCCGTGCGAGCGCGCCAGAAATTGGCGCGCGGGCGCCGGTGTTTCTGAATTTCACCTTTGATTGGAAGTATACTTGAAAGTATTTCACGCGCGCCTGCGAAATCGCCGGTCGCCGCGACGGCGACATGTCGGGTGCTGAGCTTGCCGCGCGCGCCGGTCAGCCGGCCTCCGGCAGCTCGGCCAGCAGGCGTTCCAGCGGCCCGGGGGCGGCGAAGGGGTGGGAGAGGCGCAGGGCGTCGGGGGACATGCGCGCCAGCGGGCGGGCGGCGGGGGCGAGGGTCTCGTCGGCCTCGGCCTCGCGGGCGAGCGCGCGCAGGCAGGCGGCGCGCAGCAGGCGGGTCTGGGCCCAGTCAGGGCGGGCGGCCAGCGCGCGGTCGGCGGCCTCGAGGGCGCCGGCCCAGTCGCCGGCGGCGAAGCGGGCCAGCGCGGGGGCGCGCAGCCACAGCGCCGCCTCGGCGGCGCCGGGGGCGGTCTCCAGTGCGCGGGCGGCCCAGCCTTCGGCCTCCGAGGCGTCGCCGGTCAGGGCCAGCAGGCGGGCCATCTCCCCGATGGCGGGGGCGAAGCCGGGGGCGAGCTCCAGCGCGCGGAGCTGGTGGGCGCGGGCGGAGGCGGGGTCCTCCATCAGGCTCGCGGCCAGGCCCATGACGTGCTGGGGCCAGGGGTCGCCGGGGGCGCGGCGCAGGGCGCGCAAGGCGAGCTCGCGGCCGCGGAAGGCGGCCTCGCGCGGCCCCGCGGACCAGCCGCAGGCGGCCTCCTCCAGGTGGCTGAGCGCCAGCAGGCAGAGCAGGGGCTCGGAGGCGCCCTCGCCGCGGGCGTCGGGCTCCAGCGCCGCGCGCAGGGCCTCGGCGGCGCGGGGGCCGCCATGGACGAGATGGGCGCGGGCGCGCATGAGGCGCCGCCAGGGGTCGGCGGCGGCCTGCGCCTCCGGCAGGGCGGCGGCGGCGCGAGTCTCGGCCTCCAGCAGCTCGGAGGCGAGCGCGCCGGAGACGAGGCGGGCGAGACCGGCGGCGGGGGCGAGCTCCGAGCGCTCGGGCCATTCCAGGCGGCGCAGGGCGGCGGCGCCGGCCTCCCCGCGGGGCGCGGCGCCGGCGATCTCGGCCACGGCGCCCTTGCCGGGGCTCAGGCGCAGGGTGACGGCGTAGTCGGCGGCCTCGGCCAGCGAGGGGGCGCCGGCGGCGAGCAGGGCGGCGCCGTCGGCCACCCGCATCCAGCTCATGCGGCGCAGGGGCTCCAGCGCGGATTCGGCCACGGTGCGGGCGAGCGCCCCGGCCTCGCCGGTCTCGGGGCAGGGCAGGACGGCGAGGAGGGGGCGCGGGTCCGGCCCGGCGGGGTCGCGGGCCGGACGCGGGGCGGGGGCGGCGGCGGCGCGCGCGGCCTCGCGGGCGGCGGGGATCAGGGCCTCCAGGTCGGTCTCGGGGGGCTCGCCGAGCTCCTCGAGGAAGATCTCGCGGGCGCGCTCCACCTGGCGGCGGGCCTGGGCGAGGCGGCCGGCGGCGACGTGCAGGCGCACCAGCGCGGCGTGGACGTCCTCCTGCAGGGGGTCGATGGTCAGCAGGGCGCGGGCGGCGGCGGCGGCGCGCTGAAGCCGCCCGGCGCTTTCGTCGAGCAGCATGAGGCGCAGCAGCGCCTCGGTGGCGCGGGCCTCGATCTCGCTGTTGCGGGCCGCGGTCCAGTCCTCGAAGGGGATCTCGTTGACGGAGAGGGGGGCGAGGAAGGCGCCGCCGTAGAGCTCGGGCAGGGCGGCGAGGCCGGCGGCCTCGCGGGCCTCGCAGGCGGCCATGGCGCGGGCGTGGTCGGTGACCACGGCGCCGGGGCGCAGGGCGAGCTGGCCGGCGGGGGTCTCGATCACGCGCTCGAACCGGGGGCCCAGCGCCCGCTTCATGCGCCGCAGCTCCTGGCGCAGGGAGGCGCGGCCCTGCTCGGCCGTGCCGCGGGACCACAGCAGCTCCACCAGCGAGTCGCGCGGGGCCGCCTGGCCGGGCTGGAGGGCCAGATAGGCCAGCAGGGCGAAGCCCTTGGCCCCCAGCCCGGTCAGGGCGGGGCCGCCGGGCTCGCGCGCGAGCGCGGCGCCGAGCAGGCGAAGCTCGAGCGCCGGGGCGGCGGGGTCCTCGGTCATGCATCTCCCTCGTGGGGGCCTTCTGGCGCCCGTTTGCGGACAGTTTCCTCTCGCCTCCGGGCCGGCGCAAGGGCCGCCGGCGCGAGGGTCAGGCGCGTTCGGCGAGGATGGAGAGGAAGACGGGGCCGAAGCGCTCCGCCCGCTGGGGGCCGACGCCGGGGATGGCGGCGAGGTCGTCGAGGCTCTCGGGGCGGCGCTCGACGATGCGCGCCAGCGTGGCGTTGGCGCAGGACAGCGGCTTGTCCGTGCCCTCCGGGCCGCGGGCGAGCTCGAGCTGGGCGGCGCGCAGGGCGTCGAAGAGGGGGCCGGCGCCCTCGCGCGCGGCGAGCTTGACGCGGGCGGGGTGGTCCCCGGGCGCGGGCTCGCCGGTGAGGACCTCGAGGAAGGCCGCGCCGTAGCGGGCGAGCTTGGCGGCGCCGACGCCGCTGCATTCGGCGAGCTCGTCCAGCGTGGTCGGCTTGCGGGCGACCATGTCGATCAGGGTGCGGTCGGGGAAGACGATGTAGGCGGGGGCCTTCTGCTCCTCCGCCAGGCGCCGGCGCAGGGACTTGAGGGCCGCCAGCAGGGGCTCGTCCTCCTCCGCCACCAGCGCGGCGGGGGCGGGGCGGCGGTCCTTCTTCGCCGGCCGCGGGGCCTCGCGGCGCAGCTGCAGGGAGCGCTCGCCGCGCAGGACGGGGCGGGCCTCTTCCGTCAGCGACCAGCCTCCCGTTCTGAAGTCCACCGCCGCGAGGCCGAGCGCGTAGAGCTGGCGCAGGATGCCGCGCCACTCCCCGGCGGGGCGGTCCTGGCCGATGCCGAAGACCGAGAGGCGGTCATGGCCGAGGCGCTCGCCGCGGGCGTCCGTCTTTCCCATCAGCACGCCGATGACGTGCTCGGCGCCGAAGCGCTCCCCGGTGCGGTAGATGGCCGACAGCGCCTTGCGGGCGGCCTCGGTCCCGTCGAAGAGCTCCGGGGGCGTGAGGCAGAGGTCGCAGGCGCCGCAGGGCTCCTCGCGCCGCTCCCCGAAATAGGCGAGCAGGGTCTGGCGGCGGCAGCGGGGGGCCTCGGCCAGCGCCAGCAGGGCGTTGAGGCGCTGGTGGTCGGCGCGCTTGCGCGCGTCGGGGGCCAGCGACTCGTCGATCTGCATGCGACGCAGCTTGATGTCGTCCACGCCGTAGAGGGTCAGGGTTTCGGCGGGCGCGCCGTCGCGCCCCGCGCGGCCGATCTCCTGGTAGTAGGACTCGACGGATTTCGGCAGGTCGGCGTGGGCGACGAAGCGGATGTCGGGCTTGTCCACGCCCATGCCGAAGGCGACGGTGGCGCAGATCACCAGCCCGTCCTCGCGGTTGAAGCGGTCCTGCGTCTCGCTGCGCGTCTCGGCGTCGAGGCCGGCGTGGTAGGGGAGCGCCGGGATGCCCTCCTCGTTCAGCGCCTTCGCCAGAACCTCCGTCTTGTTGCGCGAGCCGGCGTAGACGATGCCGGAGCGGCCGGCGCGGGGCTTGACGAAGTCGAGCAGCTGCTTTCGCGGCTGGGCCTTGGGCTGGAAGGCGAGGAAGAGCTCGGGGCGGTCGAAGCCGCGCAGGAAGACGGCGGGGCCGGGGGCGTCGTCGGTCAGCGCCTCGGGGCCGTCATGGTCGAACAGGCGCAGCAGGATCTCGGCGCGGGTCTCGGCGTCGGCGGTGGCGGTGAAGGCGGCGGTCTGGACGCCCAGCTCGCGGCGCAGGTCGCCGATGGTCAGGTAGTCGGGGCGGAAGTCGTGGCCCCACTGGGAGACGCAGTGCGCCTCGTCCACCGCCAGCAGGGAGACGGGGATGCGGGCGAGGAGCTGGCGCGAGGACGTCAGCCGCTCGGGCGCCAGGTAGAGGAGCTTGAGGGCGCCGCGGTCGATCGCGTCGAAGACGCGCTCGGTCTCGTCGGGGGAGTTGGCGGAGGTCAGCGCGCCCGCCTCCACGCCCGCCTCGCGCAGCGCGGCCACCTGGTCGCGCATCAGGGCGATGAGAGGGGAGACGACCACCGTGACGCCCTCGCGCGCCAGCGCGGGGAGCTGGTAGCACAGCGACTTGCCGCCGCCCGTGGGCATGATGGCCAGCGCGTCGCGGCCCGCCTGGATGGCCTCCACGACCTCCTCCTGGCCGGGGCGGAAGGCGTCGAAGCCGAAGACGGAGCGGAGGGTCGCGTGCAGGTCTTGCATGAGGCGCGGGGATTCTTCCGGCAGGCTTGCGGGACGGGGCGCAGGCTAGGCGAGCGGACAGGCGAAGGCGAGGGGGCGCCGCTGCGTCAGGCGCGCGGCGGGGCTGGTCAGACCGGCTGGTCGAGGATGGCGAGGGGCCCGCGCTCGCCGGCGGCGAAGCGGCGCAGGGCGGCGGGGTAGAGGCGGTGCTCCTGGCGCAGGACGCGGGCGGCGAGCGTGGTCGGGTCGTCGCCGGGCAGGAGGGGGACGACGGCCTGGGCGCGGATGGGGCCGGAGTCGAGCTCGGCCGTGACCTCGTGGACGGTGCAGCCATGGACGCAGACGCCGGCCTCCAGCGCGCGCGCGTGAGTGTCGAGGCCGGGGAAGAGGGGGAGCAGCGAGGGGTGGATGTTGAGCATCCGGCCCTCCCACGGCGCGACGAAGCCGGGGGTGAGGACGCGCATGAAGCCGGCGAGGCAGATGAGGTCGATGCGGGCTTCCGCGAGGGCGGCGGTCAGCTCGGCCTCGAAGGCGGGGCGGTCGCCGCGGAAGGGGCGGCTGTCGATGGCGGCCGTGGGAACGCCGCGGGCGGCGGCCTTTTTCAGGCCGGCGGCCTCGGGGCGGTTGGAGAGGACCAGCGCCGGTTCCGCCGGGTGGTCGGGCTCGGCCATGTCGGCCAGCAGCGCCTCCATGTTGGAGCCGGAGCCGGAGATGAGGATGGCGACGCGGGGCTTGGCGCTCACGCCAGATCGCCCTTGAAGCTGACGCCGGGGGCGTCGGTGACCATGCCGAGGCGGGTGACGCTCTCGCCCTGCTCGGAGAGGAGCGCGGCGAGGGCGTCGGCGCGGTCGGGGGAGACGATGGCGACGAGGCCGATCCCGCAGTTGAAGACGCGCAGGAGCTCGGAGGTCTCCAGCCCGCCGGCCTCGCGCAGCCAGGCGAAGACGGGGGGGAGGCGCCAGGCGGAGAGGTCGATCTCGGCCCCGCGGCCCTCGGGCAGGACGCGGGGGAGGTTCTCGGGCAGGCCGCCGCCGGTGATGTGGGCCAGCGCCTGCACGCCGCCCGCGCGGAGGGCGGCCAGCGCCGGGCGGACATAGATGCGGGTGGGGATGAGCAGGGCCTCGCCCAGCGTGCCCTCCGCGAAGGGGGCGGGGGAGGCCCAGTCGAGGCCGGCGGCCTCCGTCACGCGGCGGACGAGCGAGAATCCGTTGGAGTGGACGCCGCTGGAGGCGAGGCCGAGCAGGACGTCGCCGGGGGCGGCTTGGCGGGGCAGGGTCTCGCCCCGCTCGGCGGCGCCGACGGCGAAGCCGGCGAGGTCGAAGTCGCCCTCGGCATACATGCCGGGCATCTCGGCGGTCTCGCCGCCGATCAGGGCGCAGCCGGCCTGCCGGCAGCCCTCGGCGATGCCTTCCACGACCGTGGCGGCCTCCTCCACCGACAGGCGGCCGGTGGCGAAGTAGTCGAGGAAGAAGAGCGGCTCGGCGCCCTGGCAGATCAGGTCGTTGACGCACATGGCCACGAGGTCGACGCCCACGCCCCCGAGCCGGCCGGTGTCGATGGCGATGCGCAGCTTGGTGCCCACGCCGTCGGTGGCGGCGACCAGCACGGGGTCCGCGAAGCCGGCGGCCTTGAGGTCGAACAGCCCGCCGAAGCCGCCCAGCGCGTCGGAGACCCCGGGCCGGCGGGTGGCCGCGGCGGCGGGGGCGATGCGCTTGACCAGCGCGTTTCCGGCGTCGATGTCCACGCCGGCGTCGCGATAGGTGAGGGGCGGGCGGCTCATGTGGGGTCCCTTTCCTGAGGCGGGTCGCGGGGGCCTGCTTAGCGGCTCGCGCCGCGCGGGGGAAGCGGGGGGCAGGAGGCCGTTGACCCTGCGCGCGCCGGGGCGCTACATCGTGCCGCGCCGCTCGCGCGGGCGGCGGCCGCGCGAGGGGCCCCTTAGCTCAACCGGATAGAGCGGCGGACTTCTAATCCGCAGGTTGCAGGTTCGAGTCCTGCAGGGGTCGCCAAGGATTTCAAATTCTTAGCCGGCGGCTTTTCAGGGCGGCGCTTCTAAAGGTAGCACATCAGGTAGCAAAGCGAGCCGTAGCGAGTGGGCCGCATGGATTTCTGCGGCAATTTTCTGGGCAGGCAACGCGCCGCCGCCTTGCCCTCCCCATTCAACGCTTCCCGCGGAGCCTGTGCGGCCCATGCACGCGTTCAAGATCGAAGCAAGCTTGGGGGCGGCCCACCTAGTGGTTCCTTCCACCGAGGGGATGAGTCCGCTTCGAGCCCTGAACCGACGCACAGACCCAGCTCAATGCTGCGTGTGCATCGGGCCGCTGTCAGCCCGAAGTGGACCTACGGACCGATACTGGAATCTGCGATAGCTGACCGTCGCGCCGCGAATCGCGGACGGGTAAACAGTAAGAATCTGAGGTCGTTTGCAGCGACGACTCACCCGAGCGACAACGGTATGCAGAGGTTTGCACGGCAACGGACGGGGTGCATACTTCCACCGACCCATCTCTTGTCAGCGCACTACGAACCAGTCAAGTTCAAGCGGCACAGACCAAGGACAGGGTCGAAATGGGCGATAGAAAACCGCAGCGGGACATGCTCGACTGGTTGGGCATCAGGTACGCGCCCGATTGGCAGGTGGCGCGACCGCTGGGGCGGATCTTGGCGGTTTTCATAGCGCTACTGATCTTCGGGGCATATTTTGCTGCCTTTGCGATTGTCTATGGCGTTCTCTTTGACGGGACCGCGGCGAGCCTCGGCACGGGGGCGCTCATCGCCGCGCTTCTCGGGGCGCCCTTCCTGGTCTGGGGGACGGTGCTGAAGCATCAAACGCTGCGCTATCAGAAAGAAGGGCACATCACCGACCGGATCACATCAGCGGTGCAGCAATTAGGGGCAGAGAAGGCAGTGAACCGAATTGGTAGACCGGTTACGATTTGGACCGGTAAGCCAAAGAGAGTTTCGTGCAACAACGAGCTAAAGGACAAGTATCTTGATGAACCTCGATCAAAGGTGGTCGGGAGCGAATGGACTCAAAGTTATAACGAAGAGATCGATGACGTCTGGGAAGGTATTCTTTACGACATTTCAATTTGGCCGAGCGAAAAAACAATCATTCAGTGGCAAGGCGAGGAAATTGTACCACTGGATAACGAAGAAATTGGCAGTGTCGGAGGCTGGCAGGTTTTTACAGAAACCGAGCCTAATATCGAAGTGCGCATTGGTGCGATCCTGTCGCTGGAACGCATCGCGCAGGATTCGACGCTCCATGACAAGGGGCGCGATCATGTGCGCGTGATGGAGATTTTGTGTGCCTATGTGAGGGAGAACGCTCCTGCGGGTGAAGCTCCCGACTTCCCATTTCCTCAAGGATGCAAACAAGACACTCTTGAGGAAAAAGGAGAAACTCCACCGAGCTGGCCCTCCAACGAGTTCACGCCACGAGCTGACGTTCAACTTGCGCTGTCAGTAATTGGCCGCCGAACACCGCAGCAAGTGAGCGTTGAAAGAAATCACGTCACTCAAGATGCAAGGGGATATAGGATTGATCTATCAAGGACAAATTTACGCTATGCAGATTTGCAGTATCTGAATTTTCAGAAAGCGAATTTCTTTCGTAGCCAGATGCAAGCTGCCTTTTGCAAGGGTGCCAATTTCGAAGGCGCGAACTTTGTATACTGTGAGTTAACAGGAATAAGTGCTGCAAACGCAAACTTCTCAGGATCTAAAATAGAAATAGCAGACTTTTCGCACGCCACACTTACAGATGCAAATCTATGTGACTGCAAAATATCACACACGCATTTTGTCAGAACCAATATGAAGGGCGCGAAACTTCGTTTTCTTGAAAATACGAATAATAGCGAGGTAAATCGTGCCTTCTTCATTGATAGCGACTTGAAAGGAGCATCTATTGAAGGCGACTTGTTTGGAGTGATTTTTTCACTTAGAATTCTGCCAGATGAGACGCTACCCCGTGGCATATCCGGCGTGGGCTTCAAAGAGTGCCGCATCGCAGGAATCCGTCGAATATTCGGAAATACCCACTGCGAGTCAGCTATCCCAGCTAATTGGCTCGGTGCAACATTTGGTGATGCCAGCGTGATGCTGACGGAGGATATGCCGCGCCCCGCCCACTGGCCAGATTGGGAATTGCCGTCGGATGGAGCCAATAGCTTCAATGCCGAATGGCGTGAGTGGTGGGCCAATCCCTTGGAATACGTACCGCCACCCGCACCCGCAGGCTGACCGCATCGCATTTGTGCGCGTGATTTTGTGTTTAGCCTAAACGGCCACTGTCGGGGAACTGCTCAAACTTTGCAAATCCCGCTCCCTGCGGATAGCGGCCACACGGGCTACCCATGCCGCAGCTGCAGCGAACGGCAGGAAGGTCCGCATAGCCGACGAACACCGTCCCGCGGCCCGAAGCATCTGAGTCCGATCCATAGAACCTTCGGCTTCATCCGCGCCAAGGACGGGGCCACAGTTCGCGCAATCATCCGTGCGGCGCCCGGCCTGCGGCTAATCCCGATGGAGCCGCGCATGACGTGGCCTGGCGCGCCGGAGCCCCTCACGGGTTAGAGCCATGGGGTCGGGTCGGAGCTGGACGAGGTGCTAACGACGAGCCGACACCGGCGCGGACGCTGAGGAGGGCGGGCATCGCGGGGGCTCCGGGTTTGGCGGGTGCGGGGGAGGATGGCGGGTTAAAATTTGACAATAGAAACAATTCAATACTTAGATAGATTCGCTAACCTGAGAACCACTATTCGGCCAACGAGTCTCAAAAGACTAGCTCTAAAATCTCCGCCCTACCTCTTTCTGCATCTTTCTTGGGCCTTCTTGAATACTAGGGGTTTTTTTGCCCGGAGCCCTGTCTTTTTCGCTTCTAGATTCTGAATAACCAGTGGCTTCTAGTACCTTCTCTTTACTATCTATCCCCTCCCGGTTCCGCTCTATTAGCAACAGCTCACGCGTCATTTCGGCTGTATCCATAGTAGCCTTGAAGTGCTGGGACATTGCTACTACGATAAATCCGCCAAGCGCTATGCCTAAGCCCGGAATCATGGCTAGTAGGTGAAATAGAAAGGGTGCCTCGCCCGATCCGAAGCCTCTTGAGGCAACACCAAATATTCCTCCACCGGCAAGCCCTGCTATGGCTACGACCACCCCGAAGATAACAACGAGCCAACCAAGAAACTCAACAAAAGAGCTTACGGAGCGCCCCGCAGCATATGATCTCTCATAGTGCACCATTAGATACCCCCATCATCAAGGACTGACTCGAATACCCGCCGGTGGCAAAACTGCCACCGCCTCGTTCCCAAAACAAGGAAAGAAATAAGCAACTTTAAACTCCTCCACTTCCATTAGCCTTCCACCGCCTTGATCGCCCCGGCGATCTGCGGCGTCAGGGGGTATTCGCCAGGCAGGCGCATCTATCTCGCAGGACAGGTCTGCGCACATCAATGACTGATTCACCGCAGTGCGGCGCGTTTGCTGGCGGCAGGATCACCGATGACCGGAGCATAAAGCGCAAGCACACCTGCCGTGGGGACCAGCCCCACGAAGGCGACTTGCGTCGCCTGGCTCGGAGCGCCGAGGCCGAGGCCGCGGCTCGCGCAGTCATCCCGGCTGTTGTCCCCCGCCTGCGCACCATGCCGCTGGATCCGCGCAGGATGTCGCCAGGGGCGTCGGAGCGCTTGACGCATTTGGACCTATGGGTTCGGCCCCGAGATGGCGGCGCTGCCGGCCGCTCGCTTTCGATCTCGTTTTCGCTGCTTCTGGGCTTTCTGGAAATTAATCGAAACCTTCTTTAATTTACCGCGCTCGCTCATGTTCCAGTCCGGCCTAAAGCACTCGCGGGCTTTCATTGCCTTAAGGACCTCTTCGATTCTGGGCCACCACTGTAAAATGTGAGCGGCCTGGAGATAGCCCTTTGCCTGCCCCCAATTATGAGGCAGATGAATTACCCGAAGGCCCGTCTCAAATACCGCGTTCACTTGTGGGGCAAGGTTCAAAAAATCTCTATCAGCGGACAAGATGGCGTCGCCACCTTCTTGCGCGAACTTTGTAATCCAATGCTCGTCATCATCGCCGCCGTGACCCACCCGAAGAACTGACGACAGCTCCCAACCGGGACTCAGCACTATGTCACTGACCGCAGTGACTATGGCAGGAGCAACATGTTCATCGCATCGTATCTTCAAGCGGCGCTCAGCTCGTAGGCAACAGCAATATCTACAACAGATTCAGGGACCTCAAACCACTTCGCGACACGTGATTTGTGCCCTTCAGATTTCCATTGGGCATAGAGAACCTTGGTCGGGACGGCCGAACCCGCAACGACGGGCTTACCAAATGCTATTCTTGGATTAATAATCACCTTCGGAAACTCACCCGGGCGAGGAGACCAGGCACGGGCCAAGTGGCTGTCGGGATCGAAAACAACGCCCTTCTCGATCGTCTGCTCGATCGTGGCCCACATCTCATGCTGGCCAGTCGCCATGTCCCATGCCGACTCGTCTCCGCTAGCCTCTGCCGATTTCGCGAATATCCTCTTGCGATCCGTAACGTAGTGCTCGGAAGACAGGGCTAGCGGGTGCTGAACCGCCCACTCCTTTCTAGCAGTCTCCGCAGCCCTTCTGATCGTCTGCATACTCACGTGCGGTCGGAAGAACGCAATAAAGCGTAGTTCCATCAGGTCCAGAAAGCTTACAGCCCGGCTGCCCACGAAATCCCGCTCTATCACGGGTCCGGCAACGCTGCGGGCGTAGCCGTTCAACCAACCGCGCAGCCTTTGCTGCGGCGTGTTCAGTAGATGCGCAGCATCAGCAATGCTGAAGAAGCCTGAGAGAAGGGGATCATGTATGGTCACGCGTGCACCGCCGTTGACTCTCTCGACCTTAGCCGCTTCCCATCATTCGCTCTTACCATGCTGGAAGCCCCTTGGGAATCCTGAAGCTTCTCGGCGTGTCAGTGATCGTAGCAGCTTACCATCCTAGGTCTGATTGATGGGGGGTTATTCCCTATGCCGCCAGTTTCCGATAGATCGCCGTCCGCGCGTTGCCTGAAAGCCCGTCGAGCCACCTGATAGCCTTGCGAGCGTCCGGGTCGCTGAGCCGGTCAACGATCCGCCACAGCTTCTCCTCCACCTTCCCGAACTTCCGCGGGGCCTCGTGCCCCCACTCGCGCGACAGGGCCGCATTGGACGGGAGCGAAAGAACTTCGCGCATCTGCTCCTCGGAAAGAGGATCAGAGGGAACCGGATTCCGGTCAGTCAGCGCGTGAAGCGCGGCAACCTGGACGGGCTGGGGAAGCTTCACGAGCCCCGCGTCGATCTCGGACGCCGCCTCGCCGGCCGCAACGAGAACGTCATTCGCGGAGCGAACGAGAGCCGCATAAGCGTTGAAGTGCGCCGGGTCGTTTCCCTCCTGCCGCCACTCCGAAAGCCGCGGCATGGGCACCAGCTCGCCCGCCTTCGGCTCCTCGGAAGCCGATGCTTCTGGCGTCGAAGCTTCCTCCGCCGCCAGAATCTCGCGATAACGGGCCTGCATCGCAGGGTCCTTCCAATAGCGCCGCGGCTCCCGCCGCATGATGCGCTCGATCTCAGCCCGCTCCGCCTGCGCGCCGCCCGCCTTGGCCGGAGCGCCGGGACCCCGCTCCTGCGCGTCCAGAAGCTCGCGATAGCGGCCCTGCATTCCCTCGTCGCGCCAGTAGGTCGGCGCATCGTCGCGCATGACCTCCTGGATTTCCGTGATCTCGCGCGAAACCTCGTCCTCGCCGCTCATGTCAGCTCACCTGTTGCGGATAGAGATTGCGGATATGGCGGATCGCCAGCGCCTCGGAGCCATGCGCCGCCCCCATCGTCGCGCCGTCCTTGATGCGCTCCACCTGATAGCCGGTCCCGTTCCAGACAACGCGATAGGTCTCGTCGGAGAACAGCGGCGTCGTCCGCTCGGGGAACGTGATGTGTTTGACGAAAGCCAGCGTCACCGCCTCGCGCGTCGCCTGCGTGACGCGGGCGAGAACCGCGAAGTCCTCCGCGAAACCCACCGCATAGACCTCATCATGCTTCTGGAGCGGCGCGCGGGTCTGCTGGACTTTCGACCAGATGGCGGGGTCTTTCACATCATCCGCCGTCGCGGCCTCGGGCAGCCGAACGAACCAACTCCGCGTGCAGCGCCCGGCCTGCTCCTGCTTCACGTTGTGCGGATCAACCACGATCTTGCTCATTCCTCTTTCTCCAGCTGGAATTTCAGGGATTTCGTCGCCGCGTCCTCGGCCTTGAGCCATGCTTCGCCGCCGCGCGGGGAGTTTGGGGGCGGGCTCAGGTCGAGATTGCCGAAGCGCCCGCCCGGAGGGCCTTTCAGCCCCGTCATCACCGCGGACAGCGCCTGAGAGAGCCGGCGCTCCTGCGTCACCCCGGACAGCTCCAGCGGAAGGTTCCAGCCGCCCGCGATCACCTCCGCGGCAATCTCGCGCCGCCGCTCCTCCGCCCGCAGCATGGCGTCCACCATCGTCCGGGCCAGCGCCTCCGCCTCCTCGACGGCCGTGCGGCGCTTGTCCTCCAGATCGAGGATCGCCTTGCGCTTCGTCTCCTGGAGGCTCCTGTGGCTCTCGTCAGCCGCCTCGCGCTCCTTCCGGCGGTGGAGCCCCGCGGCGTCCTCCAGCGCCTCCAGCGCCTTCTCCGCTTCCATGAGAGAGCCGTTGTCGAAGGCCCGCCCGTCCAGCGCGGCCTCCGCCCTCTGGTCCCGCAGCGTCTCCACCTTCTCGCGCGCCTCCGCGATGCGCTCCGGAAGCGTCTCGCGCGGCTTCGGGGCCTCGACGGTCTTTGCCTTGGTCAATCGTCCTGCTCCTTCGGCAGTTGCGCCACCAGCGCATCCCGGCTGAATGCCGTAGCGGCCAGCTTCTCGTCCTGGTCGTAGGCGACCCAGCGCTCGCGGCCGTCCGGCAGCACGTCCACAAGCCGCAGCGTCCACGCTCCCGCCTGCTCCTGCTTCCCGACCGGCGACTGCGCCGGAGCCTCCTGTGGCGGCTCCTGCGCGTCCTCCGCCATGCTGTCTATGATGCTGGGCGCACGCCCCTCGCCCTCCGGCTCCTGCGCCCCCTCCGCCAGGAGGAAGGCGACCTGACGGGCAAGCTCCACGCTTGAATTGCTGCTCAGAGGCGCGGGGCCGGAGCCGGAGACCGTGACGCTGGACTTGGCTTCCGTCGCTTTCAGCGTCGGCAGGAGGCGATCAAGGAGAGAGCGAGCGGCAGCGACTCTCTCGTCGAGCGTCGGATAGATGCGGATCTTGCGGCTCGGGTCCGAGGGATCGGCGGCACTGACCTTCCTCCCGTCAGAGATCGCGGCCAGAAGCTCCAGCGGACGCCCGCGCTGATTGATGAAGCCCCGCAGCTCCTCGGGCAGCCTGGCTCGCGGGCTCCCGGGTCTGCGGCCGCCGGTTTTTGGATGGCCAGGCGGACGGCCGGGGCGACGCCTTTCCGCCGATTCAGACACGCTTGCCACCTATAAGTTACCTTGTCGAAATCACAGGCAAAGCATACACAGATAAAACATTGTTTTCAAACATTTTCAGTTCATTAACGACGCGGATGTAGTATCCGCGTGTTATTTGTTAGCATCGCGCAGCATGCGAGCGCAGCGTGGAAAGCTTCGGAATTTCTAGTGGGGCGGTCGGGGCGGAGAAGGCGGGTCTCCAGAGGAGCGCGTCGAACCTGCTAGGGGCATGCCGCCCGCAGAGCCGACAATCGTTCCGACGTTCCGCCCGCCCCCAACTAAAGGTTGGGGGGCGTGGAACGGCCTGCGTCGCGTTCCGGTCCGGAACGGCTGGAACGTTCCAGTCTTTTCCTTTGCACGGCAGTAGGTTGCGCGCATTTCGGGAGGGCTGCTGTTCCAGGTGGAACAGATGGAACGATTGCTGGAACGATAGGCCCTCTGCGTTCCACTTTTCGTTCCACGTTTCACGGCATGTTTCATGGCTCAGTGCTCCAGCATTTCCTCGCCCGCCTGGCCTGCCTTGATAGCCTCCACGGCGATCTGCCCATCCTTGGTCAGCACCCACTCCCGGTGCGGCTTGCGGATCAGCTTGGCCTCCTTGAGCTTGGTCAGGATGCGCTGCATCGTGGACTTCATCGCGCTTCCATCGGCATTCATCATGCCGACCTCGATGCACCGATCCGCCACCGACATGCCGGGCCATTTCTCGATGGAGAGAAGCACCCGATCCTCGCGGCTCATTGCCTCTTGGGCGAGCGCCTTGGCGCGCATCTCCAGGACCGGCAGGGCCACGACGGAGGGCATGAGCACGCCGCGCTTGTCGGTAACTTTCGGATGTGTAGCGATTTGAATCTCTAGCCTGATCGGATCGAAATCCGGGCCGCGGATCTTCCCCTGCCAGTGCAGGCTCGCCACGCCGTCCTCTTTCCAGATCGTCAGGTTGCCATCCACCTCGTTGAGCAGGCTGGAGCCGCCCTTGGGAATCAGGTTGCCCTTGGTCGCGTTCTTGACCGGATGCGCCGGCATCACGACGGCGGGACGGCTCGGAAGTGCGGCGAGCTGGCGAACGATGTGGGCGAACTCAAGCGCCTGCGCATTGCTGTTCTCATCGTCGCCGTCGAAGTACGCCGCAAATGTGTCCACTACGATCAGGGCGAGGTCCGGCAGGCTCGCGGCCTGTCGCTTGAGCCGTTCCATGTCCTGCCGGATGGAGAATGTGCCGGGCACGAAGTGCAGTCGGCACCGCTCAGGGTCGATCCCGTAGCGATCCAAGGCTACGATGACCCGCGCCCGCACGTCATCGGGGTTCTCCCCAGCAAGGAACAGCACGTCGCCCGGCTCGGTGTCGAGCGCGCACACCTCGCCGCCAATGCTGATCTGCGCGCCGATGTATAGCATCGCGGCCGTCTTCGCGTGGCCGGTGGGAGCGGTAAGGGTATAGAACTTGCCGCGCTGAATGACGCCCTCGACCAGCCACTCCGGCGCCGTGAAGTCGGCGGTGAACTCTGCGGCCGACTGAATGCGCCATGCCACCTGTTCGGAATCTGGCGTCGAGTGGTAATCGAAACCCCTGTGAGGTTGCCGACCTTTTTGTCCGCCGAGCGGCTCATCGTCGACGCGCGGCAGGTTTTTGAGCGGATCGTGCGCTCGCATCATCCGCGCCTCCCTGTCACCCGGGCCAGGAAGGCTCGCCGCTCATCCGGCGTCGCATCCCTCCACACCCACGCCAGACGCTCCAGTGGATCGTCCAGCGCCTCGTCCAGCCGATGCGCGCGACCCGGGCGCGCGAGGCTTTTGACAACCAGCCGCAGGTCCGCCGGCTCTAGCGCCGCGAGGGCGCACATGGCGGAGGCGATCAGCACCTCCGCCGGCTTTTCTGCCCGACGTTTCTGCGCAACTTCATGGATGCGCTGCGCGTCGGGGACGGCGCTTCCCGGAGTGATGCGGTGATGCTTCATCCGCCGCCCTCCCCGAAGACCAGCCCCGCCACCACCCGGGCCAGCGGAACGGTCAGGGAGTAGGCGCGCAACAGGCGCGCAGCTTGAAGATCGAGGGGACCAAGATTATCCTCCGAAGCGTCGCCAGCCAAAACGACATCTTTTCCGAAGGCCCCGGCCGCGCCCCCGTGTGGACCGGGGCTTTCTCTGTGCGCCATCGCTCAGGAAGCCTCCACCCTCGGCCGGTTCAAGAGCCAGTCGTCGATCTCCGACTCGATGAAGCCCCCCGAGCCGTCGCCCAGTTCGATGGGCTTGGGGAAGCCGAGATGGGCGTATTTCGGATCATCAGAAGCCCACCGCCTCACTGTGGAGACGTGGGTGCCTATCTTCTCCGCCACCTTCCCCCACCGCAGAACGCGGACCCCGGCGGAGAGCGTTTTGCTCTGGATGTTCATTCCGTCACCTCTCGCATACGGACCGTCATGCGAGGGGCGCTTGCCAATGCTGGCGCTTTGCCTCGCATGAAGACGCTTGGGACGTCGTGCGAGGCAATCTAGAGGTCGGGCGTGTTCCACTCTATTCGCAGCGATGCGGGCGAATTGCCCGAACTTCAGCTACAATTATGAATTTTCTTGGCTATCTGCGGCCTCGCGCGGATGTTTTCTCTCATGCGACGCCTTGAGAGCCTTCCAGATTGCGTTCCGCCAAGCGCCCTCGCTGGCGTCGTCGCGGACGTTGACAGGCCAGGAGGCGGCGTCAGAGAGGAGGTGATCCACTGCACGAACAAATTTGGCGAAGCGGTCCACCCGATCCCCGGGCGCAGTCGCGCGCGGTGGACGCTCCCCCGTTGCCATTTCGAAAGCCCGCGACAGCCCGCCTACGAGGGTATCGAACGGATCGGAGGTATCTTCTCGAAGATGAAGACGCAGAGAAACGCGATGGAAGCTCAACGCCGCCAGTGTTTGGTCCAAGGGAGGATAGGGTCCAGCGATCGCCTCCGCCTCATACTGGTTTAGCGCGGCTCTTGCGGTCTCGTCCTGCGTTACTCTGGCATTTGCCTCCATCAGCCGATCCACGGCTCGGAGCAACGCCAGTAGAGGCGTGGCATGTCGCGTGCGTCCGTCTCGCTTAACGGAACCTCTAGCGTCGCCGTAGGCAGCGCGGCGGGCCGCGAAGAACGCGGCGACGACGGCGTTCTCCATCGTCCGCTCCACCTGATCGCGAGCCTGAGCGGCGAGCGGCACGCCAACAGAATCTTCTAGGGTACGCCAATCCTCGTCGGATACCGGCGGCACCCAATACTCCCCGGGTCGCGGGAAGCTCATGCCCTAGCCTCTGTCGGCTTCGAGCGCAGGGCCACAACATTTTCGGCCCGCTCGTCCGATAGGCCGTCGAGGAAGTTCGCCCACGCCTGCGCCGCCGCGCGCATCTCCTCGCGGTAGCTGTGCCGGTTGTAGACGGCAGCGATGCCGCTGATCGTGCCTGAGACGTGGTTCAGCAACCGCTCGACGACGTGGACCGCCACGCCAAGCCGCGCCATTCCCGAGGCCGCCGTGCGGCGGAGGTCGTGAAGACGCCAAGGGGGCAGCGTCACGTCATCGGGGTCCTCGCCGCGCTCCTCCGCCATCTTCCGAAGCTCCAGGAGCATCGCCGCGTCCAGCCGCTTCTTCGCCTGCCCGAAGCCGGAGACGGGGCGCGGCGGGAAAGGGCCGTCCTTCCGGCGCGCAAAGGCAGCCGGAAACAGGAAAGGATCTTTGCTCTGGCGCGGCAGGGCGCGAATGATCTCCAGCGCTTGTTCGGAGAGTGGCACGACGTGCGCGCGCCCGTTCTTCACCCGCTCGCCTGGAAGCGACCACTCCGTCGCCTGCAGGTCGATCTCCGACCACTGCGCCGCGGAGACTTCCTCGCGGCGCTGCGCCGTCAGGAGGAGCAGGCGAAACAACGGCCCGAAGCGCCCGCCTACGGCGTCGCAGGCGCGCAGGAAAGCGCGCAGCTCGTCGTCGGAGAGGACACGATCTCGCGCCACCTCCTTCGCCGGGGCCTTGATGCGGTCAACCGGCGTCGTCTCGATCATTCCGCGCTCGACGGCCCAATTGAAGAAGCGCCGCACGACCGCGAGTATCCGGTTGACCCGGACGCCGGCCCCGCGAGCCTCCGCGCGGTCCAGCATTCTCAGAATGTCGCGCCGCGTGATCGTCTCGATGGGGCGCCTGCCAATCTCGGGATACACATGCAACTCGAACATCCGGGCGATCTCATCGGCCGTTCGCAGACGAGGGCGGCAATAGCGGGCGATGAACTCTTCCGCTGCGGCCTGCACCGTCTCCGGGGGCTTGCGCTTCGCCTCCAGCCGCTCTGCGCCCGGATCGAGCCCCCGTTCCACCTTGGCGCGGGCTTCCCGCCATGCCTCGCGAGCATCCTTGAGGCCGAGCGCAGGATACGTCCCAAGGGACATTCGGCGCTGCTTGCCGTGGAGCCGATACACGAAGACCCACGCCCGCCGCCCCCCGTAGCTGATGCGCAGCGCGAGCCCCGGATAGCCGGCGTCGAAGTGGTCGACCTGCCCTGTTTGGGGGGGCTTCAGGCGCTCGACGGCGGCAGCGGTCAGAGCACGTTTCGGCATGTCCGCGGCTCCTTAAAGGTAACAATAGGTAGCATAGAAGGTGTGATTTCCGGTGCTGCCTGATGCTACCTTATGCACCACGGAGGCGCGTGTTTTCAAGGAAAATCAGTATGTTTACGGGTGGGGATGCGCGCTAGTGAGACGCTATGAAACCCATGAGTAGCGGACTTCTAATCCGCAGGTTGCAGGTTCGAGTCCTGCAGGGGTCGCCAGAGCCGTGGGCGTTCTTCAGTGATTTCAATCGCCGGTTCCACCTTGCCGGCCCCCGCCGGTCGGCGTCGGCTCCAGGAAATCAGCGTCGAGCTCCGCGGGGGAGCGGCGGCCGGAGAGGCCGAGGGTCAGGTCCAGCTCGGCGGTCAGGTCGGCCAGCAGCTCGCCCACGCCGCGCTCGCCGGCCAGCGCCAGGGCGTAGGCGTAGGGGCGGCCGATCAGGACGGCGCGGGCGCCCAGGGCCAGGGCCTTGGCGATGTCGGCGCCGGTGCGAACTCCGCTGTCGAAGAGGACGGGGAGGCGGTCGCCGGCGGCCGCGACGATGCCGGGCAGGGTGTCGAGGGCGGCGACGGCGCCGTCCACCTGCCGGCCCCCGTGGTTGGAGACGATCAGGCCGTCCATGCCGGCCTCCGCCGCCAGCCGGGCGTCCTCCGGGTGGGTGACGCCCTTGAGGAGGATGGGCAGGCGCGTCCAGTCGCGCAGGCGGGCGAGGTCGTCCCAGGTGAGGTCGGGGCGGGAATAGGTGGAGGCGAAGCGGCGGACGTTCTCCACCGTGTCCTTCACGCTGAGGCGGCCGGAGGCGTCGCGGGGGCGGCGGCGCAGCAGCTCCAGCGCGGAGGCGAGCGCGGCGGGGCCGGGGCGGGGCGGGCGGCCCAGCGGCGGGGGCGTCTCGGTCAGGGCGCGGAAGGCGGGGTCGGTGACGTAGTTGGCGATGCCGCGGCCCCGCAGGAAGGGGAGGTAGCCGCGGGAGAGGTCGCGGGGGCGCCAGCCGAGCTCGGTGGTGTCCAGGGTCAGCACGATCGCCTCGCAGCCGGCGGCCTCGGCCCGGCGCACGAAGCTCCGGGCGACCTCGTCGCGGGCGGACCAGTAGAGCTGGAACCAGACCGGGCCGGGGCGGGCGGCCTCGGCGATCTCCTCCAGCGGGGCGCAGGCCTGGCTGGAGATGACGAAGGGGATCCCGGCGGCGCCGGCGGCCCGGGCGGCGGCGAGGTCGGCGCCCCTGTGGGCCATGTCCAGCACGCCGATGGGGGCGAGGCCGAGGGGGGCCGGCAGGGTGCGGCCGAAGAGGTCGGTGGAGAGGTCGCGCTCGGAGACGTCGCGCAGCATGCGGGGCGCGATGCGGTGACGGGCGAAGGCGGCGCGGTTGGCGGCCATGGTCGCCTCGGCCCCCGCGCCGCCGGCGATGTAGGCGCGGGCGTCGCGGGACATGCGGGCCAGCGCCCACGCCTCCAGCTCCGCCGCGTCGCGGGGGATGGCGGCGCGGCGTCCGACGAGGCCGGCGAGGAAGATCTCGGTCTGGCGCAGGCGTCCGAGGCTGGGCATGGCGCTTCTCCCTTCCGGGCGCCGCGACGCAGCCTTCGGCGGGGGCGCGGCGTTGGCCCATGGACGCCGAGAGACCGGAGGTCGCATGACGCCCGAGACGCTGACACTGGAGCCGCATCCGCCCGTTCCCAACAACCCCCGGCTGCCGGTCCTGGTCTGGCGCGGGGCGCTGGGGCCGCGGCCCTCGGCGGAGGCGGCGGAGCGGATGTTCGCGGCCAATGGCTGGCCGGCGGCCTGGCGCGACGGGATCTTCGACTACCACCATTACCACAGCAACACGCATGAGGCGCTGGCGGTGGTCGCCGGCGAGGCGCGGGTGACGCTGGGCGGGCCCGGCGGGCCGGAGGTCACGCTGCGGGCAGGCGACATCGCCGTGCTGCCGGCGGGGACCGGGCACAAGCGGGAGGACGCGCGCCCGGGGCTGCTGGTGGTCGGGGCCTATCCGGAAGGGTGCTCGCCCGATCTGTGGCGCGGGGCGCCGGACGTGGCGGCGCGGGCGCGGATCGCGTCCCTGCCGGTCCCGCCGACGGACCCGGTGCAGGGCGGGCCGCTGGCGCGGCTCTGGGAGGCGGGGTGATTCGGCCTTGCCTCGGGCGGCCCGAGCGGGCATATCGCGGGGCATGAACGCCTCGATCCGCATCTTCCGGATTTGCATTACCCGCTGACACCCGGTCCGCGGCGGCGCCCTCTCTCACCCTGATCCCGAGACATCGCCGGCCCGCCGCGGCGCCTCCATGCGAGGGCCCGATGAGCGAGCACCCCATCCGACTGCGCGACACCGCGACGGGCGAGAAGATCCATTTCGTCCCCCGCGACTGGCGCGAGGGCGCGGCCGACCCGCATGTGCGGATGTATGTCTGCGGGCCGACGGTCTATGACCGGGCGCATATCGGCAACGCCCGCCCTGCCGTGGTGTTCGACGCGCTGTTCCGGCTGCTGCGGCATGTCTATGGCGAGGGGCGCGTGACCTATGTGCGCAACCTCACGGACGTGGACGACAAGATCAACGACCGGGCGGCGGAGCGCTTCCCCGACATGCCGCCGCTGGAGGCGATCGCGCGGATCACGCGCGAGACGACCGGGTGGTATCACGAGGACATGGACGCGCTGGGCGTGCTGCGCCCGACGCACGAGCCGCGGGCGACCGAATACATCCCCCAGATGATCGGGATGATCGGGGAGCTTATCGCCGCCGGCCACGCCTACGAGGCGGAGAGGCATGTGCTGTTCGACGTGGGCAGCTACCCCGACTACGGCGGGCTGTCGCATCGCGACACGGAGGACATGCTGGCCGGCGCGCGGGTGGAGGTGGCGCCCTACAAGCGCGACCCGATGGACTTCGTGCTGTGGAAGCCCTCGACCGAGGACCAGCCGGGGTGGGACTCGCCCTGGGGCCGCGGGCGGCCGGGCTGGCATATCGAGTGCTCGGCCATGTCCAAGGCGCTGCTGGGCGAGGATTTCGACATCCACGGCGGCGGCGCGGACCTGCTGTTTCCCCATCACGAGAACGAGCGGGCGCAGAGCTGCTGCGCGGCGCCCGGCCACGGCTTCGCGGAGGTCTGGCTCCATAACGGGATGATCCGGGTGGAGGGGCGGAAGATGTCCAAGAGCCTGGGCAACTTCATCACGGTCGCCGATCTGCGCGACAGCGTGCCCGGCGAGGTGATCCGGCTCGCCCTGCTCTCGGCCCATTACCGGCAGGAGCTGGACTGGACGGAGAAGCTGGCCGAGGACTGCGAGAAGGCGCTGCGGAAATGGCGAAAGGTCGCTGCGAGCGCAGGTCCCGATCTCGAGATCTATCCGCCTGTCGTCGAAGCGCTTTGCGATGATCTGAATACGCCGAAGGCGATCGCTGAGTTGCACCAGCTTGCCAACGGAAACGACGCCAATGCCTTGAAGGGGAGCGCGCAGCTGCTGGGGCTGCTTCTCGACGACATGGGCGACTGGTGCGAGGCGCCGAGTGTGGATCACTTCGACCAGCGGCTGATCGAGTCTCTCATCAAAGAGCGTGCGGATGCCCGGAAGGCGAAAGACTTCTCGCGCGCCGACGCCATACGCGACGCCTTCGCCGCGGCGGGCGTCATCATCAAGGACACGCCGCAGGGGACAGAATGGGAGCTCTCGCCCGAATTCAACCCCGCCCGTCTGGAGGACGTGCAATGACCCGCGAACGGCTCTGGCTTTTCGACACCACGCTGCGCGACGGACAGCAGACCGCGGGCGTGGACTTCTCGGGCGAGGACAAGGTGAAGATCGCGAAGGCGCTCGACGAGCTCGGCATCGACTATGTCGAGGGCGGCTGGCCGGGGGCGAACCCGACGGACTCGGACTTCTTCGCCAGCGCGCCGGCGTTGAGCCGGGCGACCTTCACCGCCTTC
>JBNJGE010000009.1:0-35643 GCA_051747505.1 Pseudomonadota bacterium
TGGCACTGCCGGCCGCCTCGTCGGCCACTTCTACTTCCACATGGGCGACGACTCCGGCTTCGTCTGCGAGCCGAGGTGAGTTCTTCAACAGCCTGCTAGGAGTTTGGAACATATAAGACATAGAACGTGGCTCAAAATATACCTTACCGATACCTTCATAATCTCCTTCTGAAAAGCCACCCATGCCGCCGACATTCACAAAAGCATGCCACTTCACAATGTCTCCCCCGTATATATCATTTTCATTCTTGTCCTTTAAGCCGGTACACTGCATTACGATTATATCGGCGTCGCCATTTAAATGGAATTGCCTGCCATCCCATTGAAGCAGCATCTGATCTATCATTTCATCCCCATCCCAAGCTCTAAATTTGATCTCTCTCACATGATTTTTGTTAAGCAACCCAAAACCCTAGAGCATTCTCCGCGCGGATTGAATCGCTGGGGATTCCATCGGCCGGCGCTATCTGATTCACCCTTCCTGCTGGGGAGGGAGGCCAGCATGCATGGGCAAGGGACTGTCGGAGGATCTTCGCTGGCGGGTGCTCTCGGCCGTTGAGGCCGGGATGTCGTGCCGAGGTGCGGCCGCTCGGTTCGGGGTGAGCGCGTCGAGCGCCGTCCGCTGGGTGCGTGAGTGGCGCGAGAGCGGGCGCATGGCGCCGCGTAGACAGGGCGGCGACCGGCTATCAAGGCGGATCGAGGCGCATGCAGACTTCCTGCTTGCCGAGATCGAGGCCGCGCCGGACCGCACGCTCGAGGAGCTCCGCGCGCTGCTCGCCTGCGAGCGCGGCATCAGGGTCAGCAACAGCACGATCTGGCGGTTCTGCGACCGTCACGGGCTGACGACCAAAAAAAGTCCGGGCACGCGAGCGAGCAAGACCGCGAGGACGTCCGGGCGGCCCGCGAAGCCTGGTTCGACGCCCAGCCCGAGCTCGACCCGGAGAGGCTGATCTTCATCGACGAGACGGGGCTCAACACGAAGATGGGCCGCCTCCGCGGCCGCTGCCCCCGTGGCGACCGGCTGCGCATGAGCCTGCCGCACGGCCATTGGCGCACCACCACCTTCGTCGCCGGGCTGCGCCTCGACGGGCTCGACGCGCCCATGCTGATCGACGGACCCATGAACGGCGATGCGTTCCTCGCCTACGTCCGCCAAGTGCTGGCGCCGACCCTCCGTCCGGGCGACGTCGTGATCATGGACAACCTCGGCTGTCACAAGAGCCCGAAGGTCCGCGAGACGATCGAGGCGGCGGGCGCGCGCCTGCTCTTCCTCCCGCCCTACAGCCCGGACTTCAACCCGATCGAGTTCGCCTTCTCGAAGCTCAAGAGCCTGCTCCGCGCCGCGGCCGCGCGCACCCGCGAGGGGCTCTGGACCACCGTCGGCCTGATCATCGACGCCATCACGCCAGGCGAGTGCCGCAACCTCTTCACCGCAACCGGCTATGAGCCAGACTGAGCGGAGAATGCTCTAGCCGCCTTGCGAGTGGCCAGGGTCTTGGTCGCAAGGCTTTTAAGTGAGGCCGACTGACCTCCCCATCATCGTAGCAAAAGGAGATCATTTGTCGAACAACGGGGTGTGGATTAGTCTCTCTTTAGACTCACAGGTAAGCGATATTGAGAAATAGGTTAGTTTCCAATACGATAACCCACAGTGAGCAGCCGATTTTGAGTCAGCGGCTCTTGTAAGCGCATGATTTCATTGACTTCCCCAGTTCTCTTAATCAGCGGGTCACAGGTTCGAGCCCTGTATCACCCACCACTTCCCTTCCCTGACGGTCGCCGGCGCAGGCCCTCACGCCTCCCGCGCCCGCTCGTCCTGCGCGATCTGCAGCGCCAGGTATTTCGAGAAGGCCCGGCACTGGGAGAAGGCGCCGGCGGTGAACCAGAGGCCGGGCTGGGGCGTGCGGGTCCACATGTTGCGCAGCTCCTGGTCCTCGCCGAAGCCCCAGACGGGGCCGATGCGCCCGGCCACCGCCTCGCCGAAAAGCTGGCGGACGAGGTGGTCCTGGCCCTTGTAGCCGGTGGCGAGAACGACCAGCTCGGCCTCGACCAGCCGGCCGTCGGCCATGCGTGCGCCGCCGGGTTCGAAGGCCCGGATGTCGGCGTATTGCACCAGCCCGATCTCGCCCGCGGCGATCAGGTCCGAGGCGCCGACATTGAAGTAGTAGCCCCCGCCCGGGTGCGGTATTTCAGGGGCCAGCCGGTCCCGTCCTCGCCGAAGTCCAGCCGGAAGCCGGCGCGCTCCAGCCCCTCCAGCAGCTCGCGGTCGCAGTCGCGCGCCTTCGCGGTCAGCAGCCTGTGGGCCTGCTTCATCTGCTCCAGCGGCGTGGCGAGGTTCAGCAGGTCCCGTTCCTCCAGCGACGGGCCCTGGCCGAGATAGATGCCGTCATAGAGCTGGGCGGAGGGCTGGACGTTGACCACCAGCGTCGGGTTGCGCTGGACCATCGTCACCTTCGCCCCCCAGGCGTGCAGGTCCTGGGCGATGTCGTGCCCGCTGGTTCCGGTCCCGATCACCATCGCCGGCCGGCCCGCCCGCTCCGCCCCGCTGCCGAAGGCGGAGGAATGGCAGACCTCGCCGCCGAAGCGGTCCAGCGTGGGGATCTCCGGGATGTGCGGCGTGCCGCTGACGCTGGTGGCCATGACGATGTGGCGCGGGCGCATGACGCGCGCGGCGCCGTCCGGCAGGGTCAGGGCGGCCTCCCAGCAGCCCGCCGCCTCGTCCCGGACCGCGCCCTCGAAGCTGGTGCGCGTCCAGAAGTTGATCTCCATGGCCTCGACATAGAGCTCGAGCCAGTTGGCGATCTTGTCCTTGGGGATGAAGTCCGGCCAGGTCTCCGGGAACGGCAGATAGGGAAGGTGGTTGCTGTGCTTCGTGTTGTGCAGCATCAGCGCGTGGTAGCGCAGCCGCCAGTTGTCCCCGATGCGCGCCATGCGGTCGACCACCAGCGCGTCCACGCCCAGCGCACGCAGCCGCGCGGCGGCCGTCAGGCCGGCATGGCCGCCGCCGACGATCAGGACGGCGGGGTCGCGGTCCTGATAGGCGATCTCGGCCCTGCGGCGGTCAAGCCAGTTGGGGCCGTGGAAGTCGCGGGCGACGGCCGCCTCCTCGCGCTTCTCCGGCGCCTGCGGCAGGTCGGCGAGCGCGGTCAGCAGGCTCCAGGCCCGGAGCGCGCCGTCGGCGCCCCGGGTCAGGCGCACGACGCCCTCGCCCGGCCCCCGGTCGGTGTCGTAGGCGAGGATCGCCTCGACGACCTCCTCGCCCGCGCGCTCGAGACGCATCGGCGCGCGACGGTCCGGATCGATGCGCAGGTCGCGCAGGCCTGCCTCGCGCAGCGCCCGCGCCAGCGCCCCGGCGGCCGCCGCCCGCCCGCTGACCGTGGCGAAGCGCCGGCGCAGCGAGGCGAGGTCGCGCCAGTGGGCGTCCTCGCGCAGCAGCGCCGCGATGGCCTCCGGCCGGCCGGCGGCGCAGGCCTCCGCGAAATCCGCGACCCAGCCCTCCGCCAGCCCCGCCGGATCCGTCGCCACCCGCTCCAGCATGGCGCCTCCTCCCTGCCCGCCGCCCCTTGGCCGGACGGTCCTTCAGTCCACGGCCTCCGCCTTCGGCCCGTAGGGGTAGTAGGGCGGGTGCGGGCCGATGGCCGTCATGTCCACTTCCACGAGGCTCGGGCCCGTCACGGCGACGGCCACGGCCACCGCCGGCCCGAAGCCCTCCGGCGCGCTCACCCGCCAGTAGGGCAGCCCGGCCGTGCGGGCGAGCTCCTCCAGCCGCGGAGCGGCCAGCGTCTCGAAGCGCCGGCCCGCGCCGGTGGCGTCCTGGATGTGGCGGATCACGCCGTAGCCGGCGTCGTTCATCACTAGGATGACCATGTCCGCCCCCTCCTGCACGGCCGTCCACAGCTCCCCGACATTGAGCATGAAGCCGCCGTCGCCGGTCATGCAGACCACCTTGCGCCCGTCGGCCAGCGCGGCGCCGATGGCGAGGCTCAGCCCCTGCCCGATCCCCGCCCCGATGGGGTAGATGTTGGCCGAGGGCGCGTGCAGCGGCATCAGCCGGTGGCCCCAGGTGGAGTGGTTGATGGTCACGTCGCGCGCGAAGATGGCATCTGGCGGCATGGCCTCGCGCAACTGTTCGGCGAAGCTGGCGTAAGGCCCCAGCGTGGCGCGGAAGGCCCGCTGCGCCCGGGGCTTGAGGGCCTCGACCTCCTGCGGGAAGCCCGGCTCGGGCGACCAGCCCTCCAGCGCGTCGGCAAGGGCCTCCAGCGTGGCGGCCGCGTCGCCGCGCACGAACAGCTCGCAGGGATAGGTGCGCCCGTCGGCCTGCGGGTCGATGTCGATCTGCGCGCGCCGGGCCGGCAGGCGGACGGAGAAATCGACCGTCTCCTGCCCCCGCAGGCGGGAGCCCGCGACGATCATCAGATCGCAGGAGTCGTAGAACTCCTCGATCATCGGGATGCCGCCGCCGTTCATGCCGCCGAGGCTGCGGGGATGGTCCTCGCTGACCACGCCGCGCCCGTTCCAGCTCGTGACCATCCCGAAGCCGAGCTCCAGCAGCCGCTCGGCCGCCTTCCCCGCGCCCGCGGCGCCATTGCCCAGCCACAGCATCGGCCGGCGCGCCCCGCGCGCCATCTCGACGAGCTGGGCCAGCGTCTCCGGATCCGGCCCCTGGGGCGCCGGGATACGCAGATCCAGCGTGTCGAGCGCCCGGGGCCGCTCGATCTCCGCGCGCTGGATGTCGATGGGGATCTCCACGCTCACCGGCCCGCAGGGCGGCGTCAGGGCCTCGATCGCCGCGCGGGTCAGCGTGCCCAGCGCCTCGGCCGCCGAGGGCACGCGATGAGCGCCCTTGCCGACCGTCGCCAGCATGCCGCGCTGGTCCTCCACGTCATGGGTGGTTCCCATGCCCCGGCCCAGATGCTGCGTGCGGCTCTGCCCCGTCAGGTGCAAAAGCGGCGTGGAGGCGAAGCGCGCCTCCATCAGCCCGCCGACCGCGTTCGCGGCCCCGGGCCCCGTGGAGGTGATCATCACCCCCAGCCCGCCCGAGGCCCGCGCGAAGCCGTCGGCCATGTGCGCCCCGCCCGCCTCGCCCCGGCTGGGGATCATGCGGATGCGATTGCGCGCCGCGATCGCGTCCATCATCGGAATGTTGTGAACCGAGATCACCCCGAAGGCCGTCGTCGCCCCGATCCGGTCCAGAAACTCGGAAACCAGATCCGCGACCGTGTATCCCGCCATTGCTCACGCCTCCTGTTCGATTATTTCGCGGCCGAGCCGAACTTCCGGTTCAGCTTCCGCATGCCGCCGATCCAGCGGTCGTAGTTCTCGGTCTTGTTGCGCATGTAGCCGAGGACGGAATCGTGCAGCAGCGCGAGGAAGGTCTCCTCGCGGATCGCCTTCACGCAGGCCTCGGCCGCGTCCTCGGGCTCGGCCATGCCGTCGATGCTCGCCACGCCCTCCTCGTGGCCGCGGGTCATCTCGGAGCGGACGGCCTGCGGGCAGAACACCGTGACCTTGATGCCGTCGTCCCCGTAGGTCAGCGCCAGCCATTCCGCGAGGCCGACGGCCGCGTGCTTGGTCACCCCGTAGGGCGCGCTGCCCACCTGGTTGAGCAGCCCGGCGGCGGAGGCGGTGTTGAGCAGGTAACCCCCGCCGCGGGCCTTCATCCTCGGGACCAGGTGGCGCGCGGCCCAGACATGGGCCATGACGTTGACGTCCCAGATCTTCTGCCAGGCGTCGTTGGGAACCTCCGGCCCGCCCTGCACGAGAATGCCGGCGTTGGAGCAGAACAGGTCGATGGGCCCGACCTCCGTCTCCGTCCACTCGATCAGCTCGCGGATGTCGTCCTCGCGCGAGACGTCCGCGCGGCGGGCGTGGCCGCCGATCGCCTCGGCCGTCGCCTTGGCGCCGGCCTCGTCGAGGTCGGCGCAGACCACGGCCTTCGCCCCCTCCTTCGCGAAGCGCCGCGCCAGCGCGCGCCCGATGCCGCTCGCCGCGCCGGTGACGACGACGATCCTGTCCTTCAGCTCCATGCTTTCCGCTCCTGCCCCGGATACGCGAAAGGGCCCGCGGCCTGCGCGGGCCCCTCTGGCGGCCTCAGCCGCGGCGCGAGTTCGACGACTCGAAAGCCTTCAGCTCGGCGCGGGCCACCACGTTGTGATGCACTTCGTCCGGCCCGTCGGCGAGACGCAGCGAGCGTTGCTTGATGTACATCTGCGAGAGCGGAGACCACTGGCTCACGCCCGTCGCCCCATGCACCTGCATCGCCTCGTCGATGATCTTGGCCGCCCGCTCGGGCACCATGGCCTTGACCATGCTGACCCAGACCCGGGCCTCCTTGTTGCCCAGCACGTCCATCGCCTTGGCGGCCTTGAGCACCATAAGCCGCATCGCCTCGATCTCGATCCGGGCGCGGGAGACGGTCTCCATGTTCTTGCCCAGGTCGATGATGCGCTTGCCGAACGCCTCGCGGGAGGTGCCGCGCTGGAGCATCAGGTCCAGCGCCCGCTCCGCCGCGCCGATGGAGCGCATGCAGTGATGGATGCGGCCGGGGCCGAGCCGCAGCTGGCTGATCTCGAAGCCGCGGCCCTCGCCCCACAGGATGTTCTCCTCGGGCACGCGCACGTCGTTGAGGCGGATCTGCATGTGCCCGTGGGGCGCGTCGTCATGGCCGAAGACGCACATCGGGCCGACGATCTCCACCCCCGGCGTGTCCAGCGGCACCAGGATCTGGGACTGCTGGCGGAACGGCTCCGCCTCCGGGTTGGTGCGCGCCATCAGGATCATGATCTTGCAGCGCGGATCGCCGGCGCCGGAGATGTAGTATTTCTCCCCGTTGATCACCCACTCGCCGTTCTCGAGCTTCGCCTCGGTGTGGATGTTGCGCGCGTCCGAAGACGCGACGTCCGGCTCCGTCATCCCGAAGCAGGAGCGGATCTCGCCGTTGAGCAGGGGCTTGAGCCACGTCTCCTTCTGCTCGGGCGTGCCGACCCGCTCGATCACCTCCATGTTGCCGGTGTCGGGGGCCGAGCAGTTCAGCGTCTCGGAGGCCAGCGGGTTCTTGCCCAGCTCCGCGGCGATGTAGGCGTAGTCGAGATTCGACAGCCCCTCCCCTGTCTCCGCGTTGGGCAGGAAGAAGTTCCAAAGCCCGTTCTCCTTGGCCTTCTTCTTGGCGCCGTCCAGCAGCTCCAGCTGGCCGGGCGCGTGGCTCCAGCGATCCGCCCGGCCCTCGCCGAGGCGGAAGTACTCCTCGGTGATCGGTTCCACGTTGTCGCGGATATGGGCGATCACCGCGTCGAGCAGCGGGCGCGCCTCCTCCGACATGGCGAGGTTGTTGAGTTCGGCTTCCGCCTGATGGTCTTTCATGGCTCTCCTCCGTGAATGGGCGCCGCCTGCGCGGCCCGCGCTCAGCCGCCCGTCGCCTCGACATCCTCGAGGCAGCGGGCGCGCAAGGCGCGGCGGTCGATCTTGTCGGTGGCCCCGCGCGGCAATGGCTCGTCGAGGAACCAGATGCGCTCGGGGATCTTGAAATGGGCGATGTGCTCTCGCAGGAACGCCTGCAGCTCCGCCGCGTCGGCCTGCGCGCCGGGGCGCAGGGTGACGCCCGCCCCCACCGTCTCGCCCAGACGGGGATGGGGAACGGGGAAGGCGCCGGCCTCTGCCACCGCCGGGTGGCGGTGCAGCGCGCCCTCCACATCCAGGCAGGCGATGTTCTCGCCCCCGCGGATGATGATGCTCCTGGCCCGGTCCACGATGGTGACCCAGCCCTCCGCATCGACGCGCGCGAGGTCTCCGGTGCGCAGCCAGCCGTCGCGCAGCACCTCCAGCGTTGCGTCGGGCTTGTTGAGGTAGCAGCGCATGTTGGCGGGGCTCTTGACCGTCAGCTCCCCGACCTCGCCGGTCGGGACCTCGCGGCCCTGCCTGTCCAGGATCTTCATCTCCTGCAGCGGGGGCATCAGCCGCCCCGCCGCCTCGGGCCGCGCCAGGTAGTCGGGGCCGGCCAGCCCGATGCCGAGCCCGCTGGTCTCCGTCATCCCCCAGCCGGAGGCGACGGCGGCCTGCGGGAAGGCCTCGGCCAGCTCCTTGACCTGCGCCGCCGGCCGCTTCGCCCCGCCCGAGCCGACATAGTCCAGCGTTGGCAGGCTTTCGCCCAGACGCGCCGCCGCCTCGCGAAGATCGGCGGACTGGGTCGGCACGCCGAGCATCCGCGTCACCTCCTCGTCGCGGATCAGACGCACCGCCTCCTCGGCGTCCCATTTGCGCATCAGCACCAGCTTCGCGCCCAGCGGCAGGCTGAGCAGGAAGACCGGATGCGTCGCCGTGACATGGAACAGCGGCGTGACGACCAGGATCGCCGGTCGCCGGGGCGCGGCGCCCTCGTCCGACAGCCCCATGGCCGGGGTCTCCATGAAGGGGGCCATGACCCCCTGCATCACCCAGGTCCAGACGGCCGAGATCGCCGCACGATGGGTCATCACCACGCCCTTCGGCCGCCCCGTGGTGCCCGAGGAGTACATCACCGCGAAATCGGCGTCCGGGGCGATCGGAACCTCCGGCCAGCTCTCGTCGCGCGAGGTTGCCAGCAGCGCGTCGAAGCCCTCCGGCCCGCCATCATCCGCATCGCGCGTCCCGATCACCCGGATACCGCGGGTGCCGGCGAAGCTGCGGATGCGTTCCGCCCTCGGGGCGTCGGCGAAAACGATCGGCGCCTCGCTGTCGCCGAAGGCGTAGTCCAGCTCCTCGGCCGACCACCAGGCGTTGAGGAACACCACGACGCCGCCGATAGAGGCGACCGCCATCATCGCGGTCAGCAGCTCGGGATAGTTGCGCATTGCGATCGCGACGCGATCGCCGGGCCGGACGCCCAGCTCGTCCTGCAGCGCATGGGCCAGCCGGCTGATCCGCGCGCAGAAGGCGTCGTAGCTCAGCCGCTCGTTCTCATGGATCAGGTAGTCGCCGGCCCAATTTGCCTGGGCTTCACGGCTCCGCGACATCAGCTCGCGAAGATTGGCCGGGGCGTTGGCGAAGACGCGAAGGCGCACGCCGCGGATGTCCTTCTCCTCGACGGCGAAGCGCGGATCGCGTCGCGGTCACGTGCTCCGCGGCCTCCTGCAGCGTCATGCCGCTCATGCGCGCGTCCCGCGCAAGGCGGCGCAGCGCCGGCCCGTGGTCATGATCGTCTCCTCCCTCGGGCCCCGCCGATCTGGCGCCGGCTCGCCCGTCCGCACCCCGTTCGGGGGCCTTACGATCCACGGTAGAAGGGGGCCTGCAAGGGGTCAAGCAGCGCTCCCCGCCTGCGGACGGCGTCGGCGGGCATGACGTCCCCCCGGCTCGCGCAGACCCTGTCGATGCTTTCGTGAACGTCGCCCGTCGCAGGGCTTCGACATGGCGCAAGGAATGACACGGGAGGGGCGTGACGCCCTTCCAGGGAAGCTCGGCGAAGCCCCGCCGCCTTCTCTCCGGTTTTCCGTTGCCGTCGCGATGACGGCGCGCAGACGGGCCAGCCACGGCGCCGATGCCCGTCGGCAAAACCGTCGGCGACCCGATGATCGAGGGCGGCGGCTCAGCCGGCCGCGGCCTTTCGTCTTGCCGCCTGCACCACCGTCTCCAGCGCGTTCAGGAAGGCCGAACGGTCGGCCTTCGAGAAGGGCCGCGGCCCGCCGGTCACGGTCCCGGCCTCGCGCAGCTCGCGCATCAGCTCCCGTTGGGCGAGCGCCATGCCGATCCCGCTTTCCGTGAACCGCTCCCCGTTGGGCTTGAGCGCCAGCGCCCCCCGCTCCAGGCAGCGCGCAGCCAGCGGAATGTCGTTCGTCACGCAGACATCCGCCGCGCCGATATTCTCGGCGATCCAGTCGTCGGCCGCGTCCGGTCCGCCGGAGACGAAGACCGTTTCCACCATCGGATTCTGCGAGGGCCGCACGCCCCCGTCGCTGACCAGCACCGTCCGCAGCCCGTGCCTCCGGGCGACGCGCAGCGTCTCCTCCTTCACGGGGCAGGCGTCGGCGTCCACGTAGATCTCCACCATGTCGCTCAGGCGTCCTCGCCCTCGGCCGCCAGCCGCGCGCGCAGTTCGGTCTTGAGGATCTTGCCATAGGCGTTCTTGGGAAGGTCCTCGACCACCCGCCAGATCTTCGGGCGCTTGAAGCGCGCGATGCTCTCCAGGCAGTGGCGGTCGAGCTCGGCCACATCGATCTCCGAGCCCTCGGCCGGGGTCACGAAGGCGACGATCTCCTCCCCCCAGTCCGGGTGCGGGCGGCCCACCACCGAGGCCTCGCGCACCGAGGGATGCTCCAGCAGCACCTCCTCCACCTCGCGCGGATAGACGTTGGTGCCGCCGGTGATGATCATGTCCTTCGACCGGTCCGTCAGCGTCAGGAACCCGTCCGCGTCCAGCCGGCCCACATCGCCCGTGCGCAGCCAGCCGCCAGCGAGCGCCTTGGCGGTGGCCTCCGGGTTCTCCCAGTAGCCGGACATGGTCATGGGCCCGCGGCACATGATCTCGCCGGTCTCGCCGACGGGCAGCGGGGTCCCGTCCTCGTCCCCGATGCGCAGCTCAACGCAGCTCTGCGCCACGCCGACGGAGGCCAGCCGCTCCCGCCAGCGGGGGTGGCTGCGGTCCGCCACCCGTTCGCGCGAAAGCGCCGTGATGCACATCGGCGCCTCGCCCTGGCCGTAGATCTGCACAAAGCGCGGGCCGAGCAGGTCGAGCGCCCGCTCCATGTCGGCCACATACATCGGGCCCCCGCCATAGACGATGGTCTTGATCCCCTCGCCGCTCGCCCCCGCGGCCGCGGCGGCGTCGATCAGCCGGGTGACCATGGTCGGGGCGGCGAAGAAGGAGACGTTCCCCAGCCGCGGCGCCAGCTCCAGGATCTCGCCCGGGTCGAAGCCGCCGGAGGGCGGCACGCAGTGCCGGGCGCCCAGGCGCACATGGATGAAGTTGTAGAAGCCCGCGCCGTGGGACATCGGGGCGGCGTAGAGCTCGCAGTCCTCGGCGCGGACCTCGTCCACATCCGTCGGATAGCACAGCGAGGCGGCCATGATCGCCCCGTGGCTCAGCATGGTGCCCTTCGGCCGCCCCGTGGTGCCGGAGGTGTAGAACAGCCAGGCGAGGTCCGCATCCGCGCACGGCTCCGGCGTCTCCGGCCCCTCGCGCCCGCGCAGCTCGGCCCAGTGGGGCGAGTCGGCGCTGAGCTGCGGCAGATCAGGCGCGGCCTCCGCCAGACCGTCCCCCAGCGCCCGCGAGACCAGCGCCAGCTTCGCGCCCGCGTTGCCGCAGATCCAGGCGGCCTCCTTCGGGTGCAGCTTTGCGTTGACCGGCACCGCCGCCGCGCCCGCCCACAGCACGGCGTAGAGCGCCTCTAGGTATTCCGTGCGGTTGGCCATGAAGATCGCCACCCGGTCCCCGGTTCCGATCCCGAATTCCCCGCGCAGCGCCCCGGCCAGCCCCGCGGCCCGGCGCGCGAACTCCGCGTAGTCCGCCTCCACGCGCGCGCCCGTCAGCAGCGCGGGCGCCTCCGGGCGCAGCCGGCTGGCGGCGCGCAGCCATTCCGCGATATTTATTGCCGCTCCTCCCTCTCGACCGCACGGGGCGATCCAACACCGGCGGAGCGCGCAGGTCCAGCCCGCGCAGTGTCCGACAAACGGCTTGCGCCACGCGCGCCCCGCGCCCTAGCCTCGCCCCCGACCGCCGCCCGAAGCAGAGGCGGCGAAGGGAGGAGAGCCCGCAGATGACCCGCCCCGCCGGCCGCGCCCCGCGAAGGCGCTGAAGACCATGCCCGAGACCCTCGCCGCCCTGGTGGACGAGGCCCCGGCCGACGCCCCCGCGCTGGTCTTCGCTGACGAATCCCTCAGCTTCGGCGACCTCGCCCGGCGCTCGGCCCGCCTCGCCCGTCTGCTGCGCCACGCGGGCGTCGGAAAGGGCGACCGCGTGGGCCTCTGGATGCCCAACCGCCCGGCCTGGATGGTCTGCGCGCTGGCCGCCTGGCGGCTCGGCGCCCTGCTCTTCCCGCTCAACCCGAGGCTTCGCGCCCGCGATCTCGGCGGCCTGCTCGCCCAGTCCCGCGTCTCGGCCCTGATGCTGGAGGGCGAGACGGGCGAGGACGACTGGGGCGGCATCCTGCGCGAGGTTCCCGGGACCCAGCTCGCCGATCTGCGCCTGATCCTCACCGCCGACGCCGCCCCCGGCCTGCTGCCCGGCGCGACCCAGCACGCGTTGTCGGAGGCCGATCGCCTGCCCGACGACCCCTTCGACACGGCGGACCCCGACTCCGGCGCCGTTATCTTCGCCACCTCCGGGACCACGGGCGGACCGAAGCTGGTCCTGCACGGCCACGCCCGCCTGCGCCGGCAGCTCGGCTGGACGGCGCAGGGCGTGCTGGCGCCGGTCGAGGGCGCGCGCCCGCTGCTGACCCTGCCGCTCTCGGGCGCCTACGGCTTCTCCATCGTCATGACCGCCCTGCGCGCGCAGGCGCCCTGCTATGTCCAGCGCCGCTTCGACCCGGACGCCGCCGCCCGCGCCATCGACGCCGCGGAGATCACCCATCTCTTCGGCACCGACGACATGGCCGACAAGCTTCTGGAGGCCGCGCCCGAAGGGCCGGTCTTCCCCACCCTGCGCTTCATGGGCTGGGCGCGCTACACGCCCGCCCTGTCCGACCTGCCCGGGCGCGCCGCCGCCCGCGGCCTGCGCCTGCGCGGCATGTACGGCATGTCCGAGGTGCTGGCCTTCTTCACGGTCCAGCCCGAGGACGCGCCGGCCGAGGATTTCATCGAGGGCGGCGGCCTGCCGACCAACCCCGCCTCGGAGATCCGCGTCTGCGACCCCGAGACCGGCGAGACGCTCCCCCCCGACACCCCGGGCGAGCTGGAGATCCGCTCCCCCGACGCCTTCATGGGCTATCTCGACAACCCGCAGGCGAACGCCGCGGCGTTTCGCGAGGACGGCTGGTTCCGCACCGGCGACCTCGCCCTGAAGCGCGCGGACGGGCGCATGATCTTCCTCAACCGCCTCAAGGACGTGATCCGCGTCGGGGGCTGGATGGTGGATCCGACCGAGATCGAGGCCGTCCTGCGCGAGCATCCGGGCGTCAACGCCGCCCAGGTCGTGGCCGTGCCGTATGACCGCTCCGTGCGCCCCGTCGCCTGCGTCATCCCGGCGGCCGAGGCGTCCGACGAGGCCGGGATCATCGCGCACTGCCGCGCCCGGCTCGCCATCCACAAATGCCCCGTCCGCGTGCTGACGGTGGAGGACTTCCCCATGACCGACGGCCCCAACGGCCGCAAGGTCCAGCGCAACGTCCTGCGCGAGCGGGTCGAGGCCCGCCTCGCCGCAGAAGGAGAGAGCCGATGAATCACCCCGTGATCGTGGATTCCGTCCGCACCCCGATGGGCAAGGGCAAGCCCGGCGGAGGCCTGTCGGAGGTGCATCCGACCGACCTGCTCGCCCAGACCCTCGACGCGCTGGTCAAGCGCAACGACCTCGACCCCGGGACCGTGGACGACGTGATCATCGGCTGCGTCTCCCAGGTCGGCGAGCAGTCCTACACGCCGGGCCGCATGGCCCTGCTGGCGGCGGGCTGGCCGGACCATGTTCCGTCCACCACCATCGACCGCAAATGCGGCTCCTCCCAGCAGGCGGTGCATTTCGCCGCGCAGGGCATCGCGGCGGGCGCCTATGACATCGCCATCGCGGGCGGGGTGGAATCGATGTCTCGCGTCCGCATGGGCTCCGCCCGGCAAGGCGCCGATCCCTACGGCCCGGGGGTGGAGGCCCGCTACGCCCCCGGCCTCGTCGGCCAGGGGATCTCGGCCGAGCTGGTGGCCCGCAGGTGGCGCCTGACGCGCGAGGAGATGGACGCCTTCTCCGCCCGCTCCCACGCCCGGGCGGCGCGGGCGCGCGACTCCGGCTGGTTCGAGGACGAGATCATCACGGTGGAGACGCCCGCCGGCCTGATGTCGCGCGACGAATCCATCCGCGACGCCACCACGCCGGAGGGGCTGGCGGAGCTGAAGGTCTCCTTCCAGAGCCCGGAGATGGAGGCGCGCTTCCCCGACATCTCCTGGTCGATCACCGCCGGCAACTCCTCCCAGATCACCGACGGCGCCTCGGCCTTGCTGATCATGTCCGAGCGCATGGCCGAGAAGCTGGGCGTGACGCCACGCGCCCGCTTCGTCGCCTATGACGTGCGCGGGGACGACCCGCTGATGATGCTCACGGCCCCCATGCCCTCCTCGCGCCGCGCGCTGGAGCGGGCCGGGCTCGGCCTCGACGAGATCGACCACATCGAGGTCAACGAGGCCTTCGCGCCCGTCCCCATGGCCTGGGCGAAGGAGCTGGGCGCGGACGCCGACGACGCGCGCCTCAACCCCTGCGGCGGCGCCATCGCGCTGGGCCACCCGCTCGGCGCCTCGGGGGCGCGCATCATGACCACCATGCTCAACCACATGGAGCGCACGGGCGCCCGGCGCGGGCTGCAGACCATGTGCGAGGCCGGGGGCATGGCCAACACCACCATCATCGAACGGCTCTGAGGGGGGCGCATATGGACAACCCGCTGGACTTCACCGGCAAGACCGTCCTCGTGGTCGGGGGCAGCTCGGGGATCGGCAACGGGATCGCGCAGGCGTTCCGCACGCAGGGGGCGGAGGTGCATGTCTGGGGCACCCGCCCTCAGGCCGAGGACTACGACCCCACCGAGGGCTCGGACCTGACCGGCCTGCGCTACGCGCAGGTGGACGTCTCGCAGCCCGGCGCGGTCGAAGCCGCCCCGGCCCCGGAGAATCTGGACGTGCTGGTCCTCAGCCAGGGTACCGTGATCTACAAGCGCGGCGAGTTCGAGATGGACGGCTTCCGCAAGGTGATGGAGGTCAATCTCAACTCCCTGATGGCCTGCGCCATGAAGTTCCATGACGCGCTCGCGGCCTCGCAAGGGGCGCTGATCACGGTCAGCTCCGTCGCCGCCTTCCACGCCACCATGGGCAACCCGGCCTACAACGCCTCCAAGACCGGCGCCTATGGGCTGACCCGGACCCTCGCGCAGGCCTGGGCGCCCGAGGGGATCCGCGTCAACGGCATCGCGCCGGGGCTGGTGGACACGAAGCTGACCAAGGTCACGACGGAGAACGAGAAGCGCCGCCAGGGCGCGATCGCCCGCATCCCCGCCGGGCGGCTGGGCACGCCGCGGGACATGGCCGGGGCGGCGCTCTTCCTCGCCTCGCCCCTGGCCGGGTATGTCCATGGCGTCACCCTGCCCGTGGATGGCGGCATGATCCTCTGATTGCGGGGCGGGCGCGGCGTTTCGCGACAGCCGGGCCTGCCCGCGAATTCCCCGGCGGCCCCGGGTTGAATGTCCCCGCCGCCTCTGTCAGCCTGAGTCTCACGGATGGATCCGAGAGACGGGCCGCGTGCTGCGCCGGCCCGAAGATGAGTCCCGAGGGACTCGAACGCCAATCCGGGAACTCCCCAGACATGAAGCTTTCCGACACCCAGATCGCGGCCGTGGCCGCGACCACCGGCGCCAACCCGATCCCCGAGGAGGATCCGGCGATGGGCCAGCTCAAGGAGGCCATCGGCGACCACACCTTCTACGTGGACCAGCACGGCCTGCTGGTGCTCGAGGACACCGAGGCCGCGCCGGGCGACAGCCAGCTCGAGATCGTTCGCGTCGGCCAGTGGGCGGACGAGCAGCGCTCGACCATGGGCGTCGTGCCGCCCCAGCCCACCGGCCAGGTGCTCGACCTCGACGGCCCGCCGCTGGCCGACGACGCCGAGGAGGTCGGCGAGGAGGAGTGATCCCCGCCGCCCCCGCGGCGGCCTGACCGCCGCGCGAAGACCTGCCGCGGCCCTCGCCGGCCGCGGACTCCCCTTCGGCTTCAGCCGAAGGCGAAGCCCTCGTAGTCCTTGCGCGCCACCTCCGCGCATTTCTCCGCATAGGCCGGGAAGCCGCCGAGATAGGGCATGAAGACCCGCGGCTTGCCGGGGATGTTCGCCCCCACATACCAGGACGAGCAGTCCGCCTTCAGCGCGCCCTCCACAAGATCCGCGTTGTGCTTCACCCAGTCCTCCTGGGCGGCCTCCGTCGCCTCTATGCGCCGCGCGCCGCGCGCCTCCATGGCGTCGAGGCAGTCGGTGATCCACTCCACATGCTGCTCGATCGACGGGATCATGTTCGTCAGCACGGAGGGGCTGCCGGGACCGGTCACCGTGAAGAGGTTCGGAAAGCCCGCCACCGCCAGGCCCAGGTAGCTCTTCGGCCCCTCCGCCCAGGCCTCGCGCAGCGAGACGCCCTCGCGCCCGCGGATGTCGATGCGCGTCAGCGCCCCGGTCATCGCGTCGAAGCCGGTGGCCAGCACCAGGGAGTCGAAGGCGAAGCGCTCGCCCTCGATCTCGAGCCCGTCGGGCGTGATGCGGTCGATGGGCCGCGCCTTCACGTCCACGAGCCGGACGTTGTCGCGGTTGAAAGTCTCGAAGTAGTCGATCTCCACGCAGAGCCGCTTGCAGCCGATCACGTTGTCGGGGCAGAGGAGCCCGGCCGTCTCAGGATCCTTCACGATCTCCCGGATCCGGTCGCGCACGAAGTCCGCGATGGCCTCGTTTGCGCCGTCGTCCAGCAGCGCGTCCTCGAACACGGCCATGAAGGGCAGCCCGCCCTCCTCCCAGCGCCGCCACAGCTCCGCCTCGCGCTGTTCAGGCGTCATCTTGCGGAAGGCGCCTGCGGGCGCGCGCCGGTCGATGTTGTTGGGGGACCTCTTCTGCCGGCGGCGCATGTCGGGGTAGTCGGCCTTGCAAGCGGCGCGGTCGGCCTCGGTCAGGGGGCGGTTGTGGGCGGGCACGGCGTAGTTCGGGGTGCGCTGGAAGACGACCAGCTCCGCCGCCTCCCGCGCGATCTGCGGGATCGACTGGATGGCGGAGGAGCCGGCGCCGATCACCCCGACGCGCCGGCCGTGGAAATCCACCTTCTGCTTTGGCCAGGTCCCGGTGTGGTAGACGGGGCCGCGGAAGTCCTCGAGGCCGGGGATGTCCGGCGTGTTGGGGGCCGAGAGGCAGCCCGTGGCCATGACGCAGACGGGGGCGGCGAACTCCGCCCCGTCCTCGGCGCGCAGGCGCCACAGGCCGGCCGCGTCGTCCCAGGCCCCCTCCGCCACGCGCGTGTTGAAGCGGATGTCCCGCTTGAGGTCGAGGCGTTCGGCGACATGCTCGGCATAGGCCAGGATCTCGGGCTGGGCCGCGTAGCGCTCCGACCAGTCCCATTCCTGCTCCAACTCCGGATCGAACTGGAAGGAGTACTGCGCGCTCTCCACGTCGCAGCGCGCGCCCGGATAGCGGTTCCAGTACCAGGTCCCCCCGACTCCGTCGCCTGCCTCCAGCACCTGCACGCGCTTGCCGCGTCCGCGCAGCAGGTGCAGCAGATACAGTCCGGCGAAGCCCGCGCCGACGACGATGACGTCGCTCCCGGCCTGCGTCATGGGCCCGTCTCCTCCCGTTTCCTTACCATTCTCGGGCCACCTTGCGGCCCCCCGCCCGGCGCGTCAAACCCGGCGCGCATTGCCGCGGGACGCCCCGTGCCGCTACCAAAGGGGCCCAAGCCCGACCGGAGACGCCGCCCATGCCCGACAAGGCCGCCGCGCCAGAGCCCGACCGCCCCCGCGGCCGCGCGCCGTCCCGGCGCGAGGCGGTGCTGGAGCGGGCGGCCGAGCTCTTCGCCGCCCGCGGCTTCGACGGCGCCTCCATGCGCGACATCGCCGCCGCCGTGGGCATGCTCCCCGGCTCGCTCTACTACCACTTCCCCTCAAAGGAGGCCCTGGCGCTGGAGATCCACGCCCGCGTCGTCGCCAGCATGACGGAGAGAGTGCAGACGGCGCTGGCGGGCCGCACGGACCCCTGGGACAGGCTGGAGGCCGCCTCCGCGGCGCATCTCGAGGGCCTGCTGGGGACCGGCAACCTCGTCGCCATCGTCTCCCCCGACTTCCCCGAGGGCCGCGACGACCTCAACGCCCGGCTCAAGGCCCAGCGCCGCGCCTACGAGGAGACCTTCCGCGCCCTGTTCGCCGCCCTGCCGCTTACCGGGGACGCCGACCGCCGGCTGCTCCGCCTGCAGCTTCTCGGCGCCCTCCACTGGGTCCCAGTCTGGTTCCGCCCCGACGGCGGGCGCAGCCCCGCGGAGATCGCCCGCGCCTTCGTCGCCACGATCCGGGCCGCCCACGCGGCCTGACCTCCCGAACGCCCGTTTGGCCGAACGCCGGAATCGTCTAGTCTCCTGCTGAAACGATAACCATCCGAGCAGGGAGACGCCCGTGACAGACCGCCTCGACACCCCCCAGCCCAGCCTCTCGGACATCCTCGCGACCCACGCCCGCCACCATCCGGGCAAGGAGGCGGTGGTCTGCGGCGCCACGCGTCGCAGCTGGGCGGAGTTCGACGCCAACATCTCCCGCATCGCCCACGCCCTGCGCGAGTCCGGGGTCGGGCGCGGCGATGTCGTGGCGGTCATGATGGGCAACTCGGCCGAGATGCTGGAATGCCTGTTCGGCGCCGTGCGCGCCGGCGCCTGCGTCGCCCCCCTCTCCGGCCTGCTGACGGGCGAGCAGCTCGAGGGGCTGGTGAAGGACTGCGGCGCCGGCCACGCCTTCGTCTCCGCCGAGTTCCGCGACCGCGTCGAGCTTTTCCGCGAGCGCGCTGGCCTGCGCGGCTGGGTCTCCCACGGCTTCGAGGGGCCGGGCTGGACTCCCCTGCCCGACTTCGCCGGCGGCCAGCCGACAACGCCGCCGGCCGTGACCCTAGAGGCCGAGGACCCGTTCAACGTCATCTACTCCTCCGGCACCACCGGCCTGCCCAAGGGCATCCTGCAGAGCCACCGCGCCCGCACCCACTGGGCCTGGTCCAACGCGGTGGAGATGTCGATCAACGCCGGCTCCCGCGCGCTGACCACCACCGCGCTCTACTCCAACGGCACCTGGCTGATGATGCTACCGGTCCTCTTCGCCGGGGGAACGCTGGTGGCCATAGAGGCCTTCGACCCCGTTGCCTTCCTCGAGACGGTCGCGCGGGAGCGGATCACCCACACCTTCATGGTCCCCACGCAGTACATCATGATTCTCGACCGGCCCGAGCTCGAGACCGCGGACCTCTCAACCCTGCAGATCGCCCTCTGCGCCGGCTCCTCCCTGCGCCGGGACGTCAAGCGGCGGGTGATCGAGCGCATCACCCCCAATCTCATCGAGCTCTACGGCTTCTCCGAGGGCTTCGCGACCATGCTCAAGCCCTGGGAGCATGAGGAGAAGTTCGACACCGTCGGGACGCCGGTGCTGGGCTTCGAGCTGCGCATCCTCGACGAGGACGGGAACGAATGCCCCCCGAACCAGCCCGGAGAGATCGCCGGCTACGGCGCGGGCATGATGCTGGGCTATCTCAACCGCCCCGACCTGACCGCCGAGCTCATCTGGCGTGACGAGCGCGGGCGCAGCTTCGTGCGCTCGGGCGACGTCGGCTCGGTGGACGAGGACGGGTATCTGCGCATCCTCGATCGCAAGAAGGACATGATCATCTCCGGCGGCTTCAACGTCTTCCCCACCGACGTGGAGGCCGTCGTCGGCCAGCACCCCGACGTCTCCGACGTCGCGGTGATTGGCGTGCCCCACGAGAAATGGGGGGAAAGCTGCCACGCCCTCGTCATCCCGCGTCCCGGCGTGGCCTGCGACCCGGACGCCGTCCGCGACTGGGCCAATGAGCGCCTGGCCAAGCACCAGCGCCTCGCCGGCCTGGAGCTTCGGGAGGACTTCCCCCGCAACGCGCTCGGCAAGGTCATCAAGAAGGAGCTGCGCGCGCCCTTCTGGAAGGCGGGCTGACGCGCCCCGCGCGCGCCCCGCCTGCCCCGACGCATGCAGGCGGGGGGGGACGCTCAGCCGCCCCGCCCCTCCAGGATGATGACCGAGCAGGCGGCCTCGTCGAAGCCGATCACCCCGCCGCCGTTCTCGGCCATGGCGATGCGGGCGCGCCCGGCCTGCCTCGGCCCGGCCTCGTGGCGCAGTTGCAGCGTCAGCTCGTGGATCATGGACAGCCCCGTCGCCCCGACGGGGTGACCCTTGGACACCAGCCCCCCCGACAGGTTCGTCGGCAGCCGCCCGCCCAGCGCGGTGGCGCCCGACTCCACCATCGGCCCGCCCTGCCCGTCCTCCGCGAAGCCCAGCATCTCCAGCTGGAAGATCTCGCAGAAGGAGGAGGCGTCATGCACCTCCAGAACGTCGATGTCGGACGGGCCGAGCCCCGACTGCCGATAGGCCTTCCGCGCGGCGAAGCGCGACAGGCTCGGCTCCTCCGGCCGGCGATACTTGCCGCCCGACAGGGCGCTCGCCCGCACCTTCACGGCCCGCTCCCGCACCGCCTGCGGCTGCCCGCTGAGGAAGTCCTCCGACACGAGGATCGCCGCCGCCGCCCCGTCTCCGATCGGCGCGCACATGGACCGCGTCAGCGGCCAGCTGATCTCCCGGTCGGCCAGCGCGTCCTCCACCGGCACCTCGAAACGGTACTGGGCCCTGGGGTTCAGGCTGCCGTGATGGTGGTTCTTGGAGGCCGCGGCCGCGATCTGACGCTGCGTCGTCCCCCAGCGCTTCATGTGCCAGGCCGCCTGCATGGCGTAGGTGTCCATGAAGATGGTCCCCCCGCCGGCGTCCGGATCGAAGGGCTTGCCCAACTCCTCTCCGATGCGGCGGTAATAGTCATGCCACTCCTGCGGGTCGAGCTGGTCGATGCCGCCCTCGAAGATCTCCGTGGTCTTCGACGGGTCGCCGGGAAAGAACGTCTTCTCCACCCCCACTGCCAGCGACGCCACCGCGTCGCCCGAGGCCACGTCCTTCCAGGCGCCGTGAAAGGCCATGGAGGCTGTGGCGCAGCCGCCCTCCACGTTGATCATCCCGACCCGCTCGGGAAACAGCCCCTCGCGCACCAGCGGCGTGAAGCAGACCTGGCCGCGGATGTTGGGCTGGCCGAAGACGTTCATGGAGCAGTTGCCGAACCAGCCCTGCTCGATCGGCTCTCCCGTCTCCCAGCCGGCGTCGGCCAGCAGGTCCAGATAGACGTCCCGCGTCAGGTCCTTGAAGCCGTCGTCCGGGCGCTTGCCGAAGGGCGTGCAGGCGGTGGCGAGAATGTAGACGTCGCGCATCTCGAAACCTCCGGTCAGGGCCGAAGCCGGGCGGGCAGCCGTCGCAGGCCGCGGGGGACGACCGAGTCCATCCACTCGGGCTCGCCCGCCAGCCGGTAGTCGGGAAAGCGATCGACGAAGCCGCGCAGCGCCTGCCGCGCCTCCTCGCGGGCGAGCTGTGAGCCCATGCAGGTGTGGATCCCCAGCCCGAAGGTCAGGTGCCGGTTGGGCTTGCGCCCGATGTCCACGGCCTCCGCGTTCTCGAAGGCCCGCGGATCGCGGTTGGCCGAGGTCACCATGGCATAGACCCGCTCGCCCTCCGTCAGCCGCCGGCCGCGAAGTTCGTGCTCGCGCCCGACCGCGCGGACGATGGAGTTGGCCGGCCCGTCATAGCGCAGGAACTCCTCCACCGCCGTGCGGGTGGTCGCGGGGTCGTCGCGGAACCGCTCCAGCGCCTCCCGGTTGCGCAGCAGGATCAGCAGCGAGTTGCCGATCAGGTTCGTGGTGGTCTCGTGCCCCGCGAACAGGATCAGCATGCAGGTCGCCACCAGCTCGTCGTCGCTCAGCGCGTCGTTCTCGTCCCGGGCGTTGAGAAGGTCCTGCAGGAAGCCCGGCGCCGGGCTCCTGCGCCGCTCCTGGATCAGCTCGCGGAAGAAGCCCGCCATCTGCCGCGCCCCGCGCTCGGCCCGTTCGTACTTGTCGGGCGCGTTGCGCGCGCCGTTGATGAACAGCCCCATGTCGTCGGACCAGGTGGAGAAGTCCTCCAGCCGCTCCCGCGGCACCCCCAGCAGGTCCATGATGACATGGGCGGGGACCTTGCGGGCGTAGTCGCGCACGAGGTCCGGCTCGGGCGTCGCCTCCAGCTCGTCAAGCAGCATCGCCGTGATCTCGCCGATCGGCCCGGCCATCCGCTTGAGGCTGTCGGGCGTGAACGGGTCCATCAGCAGCCGGCGCAGCCGCGTGTGATCCGGCGGATCCCGGAAGACGAGCCAGAGCGACAGATGGTCGATCAGCACCTTCAGCCGGCTCGCCCGCTCCTGCGGCAGGGCGCGGTAGAAGCCGATCAGCCGGTTCACCGACATGTCGTCGGATTTCAGCACCTCGGCCACGTCTTCGTATCGCGTGATCACCCAGGCCTTCAGCGCGGGCGACCAATGCACCGGGTCCTCCTCGCGCAGCCGGGCGTAGGCGGGGTGCGGGTCGGCCATGACGGCCGGATCGCGCGGGTCGTAGATCAGCTCTGCGGCCGTGGACATGGCATCTCCCGAAGCGCCCCAAACGGTCGTTTGGCAAACCTTACCGCCCGCCGCCCCGCCCGCGCAAGCCGGTCACAGGATGGGCGAGAGCAGCCGCGCCGCCGGCGCCAGCAGCCGCACCGTCAGCGAGCGCCGCGCATGCGCGGCCTCGTCATAGAGGCGGGAGCGGGCGAAATCCGCCTCCAGCATCGCCTCGACCTCGCGCGCGAACTGCGCGTCGAAAGTCAGCGCCGTGACCTCGAAATTCAGCCGCAACGATCGGCTGTCGAGATTCACCGTCCCCACCCCGGCGGCCCAGTCGTCAATCAGGATCGCCTTCTGGTGCATGAACCCGTCGGTGTAACGGTGGAGGCGCAACCCTGCTCGCAGCGCGTCCTCCGAATAGGCGTAGGCGGCCAGCCAGACGACCGTATGGTCGGGCCGGTCCGGGATAAGCAGGCGCACCTCCACCCCTCGCAGCGCGGCGAGCTTGAGCGCCCCCAGCAGATCCATCTCCGGCACGAAATAGGGGCTCGCGATCCAGACCCGCTCCCGCGCCTCGGCGATCAGATGCATGAGCGAGAGCGTGCAGCCCGCCCGCGGGTCGGCCGGTCCCGTGGGCAGGATCAGCACCGGCGCCCCGGGCGCCTCGGGCGGCGGGGGTTCAGGGGCAGTGTCCTGCGGCAGGCTCGCGCCGCCCGACCACAGCCAGTCCTCCTCGAAACAGGCCTCCAGGGCGGCGGCCGCGGGCCCCTCCAGTCGGAGGGCGGTGTCCCGCCAGGCCCCGAGGCCGGGGTCGAGACCCATGTACTCGTCCCCGACATTGAATCCGCCCAGCACCGCCGAGCGTCCGTCCGCGGCGACCATCTTGCGGTGGTTGCGGAAGTTCAGCCGCAGCAGGCGCGGCGGCCGGCGGCCGATGGAGAAGGACCGGACCTCCACGCCGCCCTCCGCCAGCTCGCGCCAGTAGCGCGCGGGGGTGCGGTGGGCCCCGACCCAGTCATAGAGGAGCATGACCCGCACGCCCTCGCGCGCCCGGGCGATGAGCCGCGCCTTCAGCCGCCGGCCGAGCGCGTCGTCGCGCAGGATGTAGAACTGCACGATCAGGCGCCGCTCGGCCCGCTCGATCAGCTCGAAAATGGCCTCGAAGGCGGCCTCGCCGTCCACCAGAAGCTCCGGCCGGGGCGCCTCCAGCGTCGGAATGGGGGCGAGGCGTTCCAGCGGGCCGCGCCGGCGGGCGGCCTCCGCGTCAGGGGCCGGGGCGCGGGGCAGGCTCTCGGGACGGATGCGGGCGAGCGCGCGGCGCCGGGCCTCGGGCTGACCGAGGGACAGGCGGCGGTTGTCGGGCGGGCCCAGCAGCGCGTAGGCGGGCAGCGCCAGGAATGGGGCGAGCAGCAGCGCGACGGCCCAGGCCGCGCCTCCCTGGGCGGTGTGGGCCCGCTCGGCCGCGTGCAGCGCCAGCACCGCACCGGCGAGATGCGCCAGCGCCAGCAGCACCGCGAAGGCCTGGTCAAGAAACGGGAGCATGGCCCCGCCCGGCCGTCTCAGCCCTCGCCGGCATCCTCGGCTCCCTCCCTGCGCGTCTCGGCGCCCCCGGCCACCGCAAACGCCAGATCGGCCCAGAGCGGCAGATGATCCGAGGCGCGCCGCGCCGCGCCCGTGTCGTGCACGCCCGAGGCGCGGAAGACCAGCCCTTCGCTGACTGCGATACGGTCCAGCGCCGCCACCGGCATGCGCGTGTGGAAGGTCGGCGCGGGGGGCGAGAGCGTGTGCCGCTCCCCGAACATCTCAAGGCAGCCGGCGAAGTCCCGCCACTCGTTGGTATCCCCCATCAGGACGGCAGGCCGCCGCGGATGCGCCTCCGCCTCGGCCAGCAGGCGGGCGGCCTGGCGCCGCCGCGGCCCGCCGGTCAGGCCCAGATGCATGCCCAGCGCCCGCAGCCTGCGCCCGTGCAGCGTCACATCCGCCACCACCGCGCCCCGGGGCTCCAGCCCGGGCAGGTCCAGGCCCCGCGCCCGCTCGGCCCGCGCCGCCGGCCCCAGCAGGATGGCGTTGCCGTGCCAGCCCAGGCTGCGCGGCCTGAGGCCGGGATGGACGGGCCGCCAGCCCGCCTCCTCGAGCGCGCGGACGGGCAGCGTGCTCTCCCGTTCGCCGAAGCGGCGATCCACCTCCTGCAAGGCGACGATGTCCGCCCCGATCTCCTCCAGCACCGTCAGGATGCGGTCTGGGCGGCGCCGGCGATCGAGCCCGACGCTCTTGCGGATATTGTAGGTGGCGACGCGAAACTGCATGGACGGGGTCCGGAGGGGAACCTTGCGACGGGATCTGCGCTTGCCGCCACAGGATGACGGGGCGGGCGGCGAAGGGCGAGAGGCGGAATGGCGGAAAACGACCGTAGAGACGAAAAACCGCCCGAACTGAAGCTGTTCGGCCGGCGTCTCGGACTGCCGCGCAACCGCATCGCGCGGATGGGGCTCGGCCTCGCGCTGGTGATCGGCGGCCTGTTCGGCTTTCTCCCCGTCCTGGCCTTCTGGTGGATCCCGCTGGGCCTCGGCGTCCTCGCCTGGGACATCCCCGCTCTCGACCGCGCCCGGCGCCGGCTGGCGGCGCGCTGGCGGCTGTGGCGAAAGCGCCGGCGCCAGCGGCGCCGCGACCGCTAGGCCAGGACCTCGCGCAGCGTCGCCTCCACGCCGCGCGGGCGCAGGTCCAGATCCTCCAGCCCCGGATTGGCCGCCGAGGCCACGTTGTCCCGCCGCATCAGCGCCACCTGGTCGGAGGTCAGCGGCGCGCCCGGCAGCCGCTCCGCAAACGCCGCCGCGGCCCGCCACAGCACGAAGGGGACCGGGACCGGCCGCGCCCGCCGGCCGGAAAGGCGCGCCGCCGTCGCTACCAGCTCGCGATAGCTCAGCACGTCCGCCCCGGCGATGTCGTGCAGCGGCGCGGCCTCCGCGGCCAGCGCCAGCCGCGCCAGGCCCCGCCCGGCATCCTCCACATGCACCGGCTGCAGTCGTGTCTCGCCGCGGCCGAACAGGGGCTGGACCGGCAGGCGCAGCAGCCTCAGCACCGCGCTCAGAAGCGCGTCCCCCGGCCCCATCATCGCCGCGGGACGGGCGAGGCGCGCCTGCGGATGGGCCTTGCGCACCGCCCGCTCCCCCAGCCCGCGCGCCCGGATGTAGCGCTGGCGCGACTCCGGGTCCGCGCCCAGCCCCGAGACATGCACCAGCCGCGCGCCCTGCCGGCGCGCCTCCATCGCCGCCTGGCGCGCCCCCTCCACATGCACGTCGCGAAAGCTGGTGGACCATGTCTGCGCGTAGAGGCTCACGACATTGACGACCGCCTCCGCCCCCTCGAAGGCCTCGGGCAGGGTCCGTGGATCGGTCACGTCGGCGCGCGCGCTCTGCGCCCGCGGATCGAGCATCGCCTCCGCCGGCGGGCGGCGGGCCAGCACCCGCGGCCGCGCCCCCGCCTCCAGCAGGGCGGCGACCACGCGCCGGCCCACGAAGCCCGTGCCGCCGAGAACGGCGACCACCGGCCCCGAGGGGGCGTCTCGCGCCACCGCCACGGCTCACACCCCGAACGGGAACAGGTCCGGCGCGCCCGCCCCCGGCGCCGCCTGACCGGCGCGCACGGGGGTGGTCTCGGCGAACCAGACCCAGGCGTCGAACTGCGCGGCCAGCTCGGCCTCGTAGTAGTGCGACAGCCGCTCCGTCTCCGGGCGGTAGATCACCCCGATCGCCCGCTGCAACCGCGGCGTCGAGAGCGCCTCTCGCTGACCCGCATCCGCCCGGCTCATGTCGACCAGGTAGCGCTCCGGGCCCGCCCGGCGCGCATGATCCTCCAGCGAATCCGGCAGCCCCCGCCGCACCCGCTTCACGCGCATCGGCCCGCCCCAGTGATCCGCCGCCGCGACCTCTCCCTCATTCGTGGAAAACCCGATCAGCGCCGAGGCCTCCCCCCAGCGCTCGCGCACGAGCTGGCCGATGTTCAGCTCCCCCCGCCGCCGGCCCATGTCGGTGGCCGAGGCGTCTCCGACATGGGAGTTGTGGGCCCACACCACCGCCCTGGCCTGCGGCCCGGCGTTCTCCAGCAGCCGCTCCAGCGTGTCGAACATGTGGCGGTCGCGAAGGTTCCAGGAGCTGACCGAGGCGTAATACATCGAGCGATAGTACTTCTCCGCCTCCTGCACGACCCGCGCGTTCTGCTGCGCGTCGAACAGCGGCTCGCCATCCGCCACGCGACGGCTCTGCAACTCGCTCAGCACCTGCGCCACCCGGTCCTCGCAGTCGGCGTAGCGGTCCGAGACCCGGCTGCGCACATAGCCCCCGGGGTCGTCGCAATGGGGCTTGAGGCAGCCGTAGAGCCCGCGCGCGACCTCCGCGGCCTTCGGGTCCGTCCGCTCCAGATAGTCCAGCACCGCGTCGATGGAGGCGCACAGGCTGTAGACGTCGAGCCCGAAGAAGCCGACCTGGTCCCCGGGGCTGCGCCCCCGATTGATCTCGCGCAGGGCGCGCAGCAGGTCCCACACCTCCTCGTTGCGCCACATCCAGCGGGGGAAGCGGGCGAAGGGCTCCTCGGTCAGCTGGTGCGACGTCCCCTCGCGGATCGAGGCGTCATAGGCCGCCGCGTCCGGCCAGTCCGCCTCCACCGCCACGATCGTGAAGCCGTGCTCGCGCGCCAGCCGCTCGGTGATGGCCGCCCGCGCACGGTAGAACTCGCGGCTGCCATGGGTGCTTTCGCCCAGGCAGATCACCCGCCGCCCAGCGAAACGGTCGATCATGCGGGCGAGCTCGGCGTCCTCTTCGAAGGGCTCGGCCAGTTCGGCGAGCGCCTGGGACAGCGCCGGCGGCCGGGCCTCGGCGCCCGGCGCGGCGACGGGATCGCGGGGCTCGGGCATGGACAGGCTCCCTGGGCGCTGCGGTCGCGCAACCAACGCGCGCGCGCGTTGGCCGGTTCCGCACCTCCGGCGGCGGAACCGCGCCGACCCGCGCGCGTTGTCAGCCTGCGTTCAGCCCGCCTGCGCGCCCGCCCCGAGACCGCCCTCCGAGGACGCCCGCGCCATGAAGACCGTCTCCGAATTCCCCCACCGCATCATCGAGGAGGAGAACGTCTGGATCCCCGTCGGCGACGGCCTGCACCTGGCCGCCCGCATCTGGCGGCCGGAGGGCGAGGGCGCGTATCCGGCGATCCTGGAATACATCCCCTACCGCAAGCGCTTCGGCACCGCCCGGCGCGACGAGGCCACGCACAAGTACCTGGCCGGGCACGGCTACGTCTGCGTGCGCCTCGACATCCGCGGCTCGGGCGAATCCGAGGGCGTGCTGACCGACGAGTACCTGCCCTCCGAGCTCGACGACGGCGTGCGCGCCATCCACTGGCTCGCCGAACAGCCCTGGTGCGACGGCAATGTCGGCATGATGGGCATCTCCTGGGGCGGCTTCAACGGCCTGCAGATCGCCGCCCTGCAGCCCGCTCCGCTCAAGGCGATCGTCACCGTCGCCTCCACCGACGACCGCTATGCCGACGACATCCACCACATGGGCGGCGCGCTGCTGGGCGACAATCTCTCCTGGGCGGCGGTCATGTTCTCCTACAACACCATGCCGCCCGACCCGGCGCTCGTGGGGGAGCGCTGGCGCGAGATGTGGATGCAGCGGCTCGAGGGCTCCGGCCTCTGGCTCAAGACCTGGCTGGAGCACCAGCGTCGCGACGACTACTGGGCCCACGGCTCCGTCTCGGAGAACTACGACGCCATCCGCATTCCCGTCTTCGCCGTCTCCGGCTGGACCGACGGCTACACCAACAGCGTCTTCCGCCTGATGGAGCATCTGAACGTCCCCCGGAAGGGCCTCGTCGGGCCCTGGGGTCACATCTACCCCCATTTCGGCCGCCCCGGTCCGGGCATCGACTTCCTGGGAGAGCTCCTGCGCTGGTGGGACCGCTGGCTCAAGGGCCGGGACACGGGCGTGGAGAACGACCCCCTGATCACCGCCTACATGCAGGAGACCGCGCCGCCCGAGACGGAGCATGCCTACCGCCACGGCCACTGGGTGGCCGAGGACGCCTGGCCCTCCCCCCGCATCGAGACTCGCGACTACGTGATCTGCACCGGCCGCCACCTGCGCCCCGCCCCGCAGCCGGAGGAGCCCGTGCACGGCCTCGACGTGGAGTCCCCGGTCACCCACGGCCTCGCCGCCGGCAAGTGGTGCTCCTACGCCAACGCCCCCGACCTCGCCGGCGACCAGCGAATGGACGACGGCGGCGCCCTCGTCTTCCAGACCGACCCGCTGGAAGAGGATCTGGACATCTTCGGCGCGCCCGAGATCGAGCTGGAGCTCGCGTCGAACAAGCCCGTCGCCATGGTGGCCGCGCGGCTGTCGGAGATGCGCCCCAATCACGAGGTCGCGCGCCTGAGCTACGGCCTGCTCAACCTCACCCACCGCAACAGCCGCGAGCACCCGGAAAAGCTCCGGCCGGGCGAGCGGCACAGGGTCCGCGTCACCCTCAACCACATGGCCCAGCGGGTCCCGAAGGGCCACCGTCTGCGCCTGGCCATCGCCACCGTCTACTGGCCCCTCGCCTGGACCCCGCCGGAATCGGTCCGACTCACGATCTGGACGGGCGAGAGCCGCCTGCATCTGCCCGTCCGTCCCCCGCAGACGCCCGAGCACGACCCGCAGTTCGGCGAGCCCGTCCAGTCCCCGCCCCCCGCCACGACGACCCTTGCGCCCTCCGAGCACACCTGGATCGTCCGCCACGACCTCGGCGGCAAATGGTCCGAACTGGAGGTGACGGACGACCGCGGCCGCTTCCGCCTCGACGACATCGACCTCACCGTCGGAATGTCGGCGAAGGAGCGCTACGGCGCCCGCCCCGGGGACTTCACCTCCGTGGTCGGCGAGACGGAATGGATCCGCACCCTCTCCCGCGGGAGCTGGCGCATCCGCACCCGCACCCGCATCCGCCTGACCTCCGACGCCGGCCATTTCCACATCGCCGCCGAGCTCGACGCCTACGAGGGCGAAAACCGCGTCAAGTCGCTGACCTGGACCGAATCCGTCCCCCGCGACCACCTCTGACAGGGCCGCGGGGCCTCAGACGAAGCGCACCGCCCGCCCGAAGGGCGCCTCGCGCAGCCGCTCGCCCGTCAGCGCGAAGATCGCGTTGCCCAGCGCCGGGATCACGGGCGGCACGCCCGGCTCCCCCGCCCCCGCCATGCGCGGCGCGTCCTCCAGCAGCGCCACCTCGATGAGCGGCGTGCGGTCCATGCGCAGCGCGTCGTAGCCGTCGAAATTGCGCTGGACCGCCTCGCCGCTCTCGAAGGTGATCGCCTGGCTCATCGCCGAGGACAGCCCGAAGACGATCCCCGAGATCATCTGCGCCTCTACGTTGCGCGGGTCCAGCACGCGCCCCAGATCGGCCGCGCACCACACCCGCTCCACCCGCACGTCGTCCTCTCGGCGGGAGACCTCGACCACCTGCGCCACCCAGGCCCCGAAGGAGAGGACGAAGGCCAGCCCCTTCGCCCGGTCCTCGCCGGCCTCGCCCCAGCGAGACATCTCCGCGACCCGCTCCAGCGCCCCGCGCGCGGGCGCGAACTCCGGCGAGTCCATCAGGGAAAGGCGCATCTTCAACGGGTCGAGCCCCGCATGATGCGCCGCCTCGTCCATCAGGCTCTCGTGGAAGAAACCGTTGAAGGAATTGCCGACCGAGCGCCAGAACCCCACCGGCACCCCCAGATCGGCCGGAACGCCCTCGAACCGCGCGTTCGCGTAGCCGTAGGGCTGGTTGAAGGCCCCTTCCAGGATCGGCTTGTCCGGCCCGACCACCGGGACGTCGGGAAACGTCCGCGCCGCGATCGCCTCCATGACCGGAGGCGAGGCGACGCGCATCTCCAGCGCCGAGGGCGGCCGCCCTTCCGGCGCGCGGACCCGGAAGCGGCCCAGCGCGGCGGGTCGGTACATGTCATGCGTCATGTCCTCCTCCCGCGTCCAGGTCACCTTCACCGGTCGCCCGCCCGTCTCCCTGGCAAGCAGAGTGGCGTAGAGCGGCGCGTCCGCCTCCGCCCGCCGCCCGAAGCCGCCGCCGAGGAAGGTCGTGATCACCTCCGTGTCCTCGGGCGCCACGCCGGCGGCCTCGGCGCAGACGCTGCGCACGATGGTCGGGGCCTGCGTCCCGGTCCAGACGCGCAGCTTCCCGTCCTTCAGCTGCGCCGTGGCGTTCATCGGCTCCATGCAGGCATGCGCGAGGAAGGGGACGCGATACTCCGCCTCCAGAACCTCCCCTTCCGGGGCCGCGTCGAGCTCGGCGCGCGCATCCCCGCGCCGGCCCATCTCGAAGCCTTCGCCGCTCTCCAGCGCCTGCGACAGGGCGGCGAACTGCGCCGCGTCGTCGGGCGGATAATCCGCCGCCTGCCACTCCACCTTCACGGCCTCCGCGCCGCGGAAGGCCGCCCAGGTGTTCTCCGCGATCACGCCGAATCCCGCGCCGAAGCGCGTCCGGATCGGGACGACCCTTCGCACCCCCGGCACGGCCTCGGCCCCGTTCACGTCCAGGCTCACCGCCTCCCGGCCGAAGCGCGGGCTCATGCGCACCGTCGCGTGGAGCATCTCCGGAAGCTCGACATCGATCCCGAAGATCGGCGCGCCCTCCACCTTGGCCGCCATGTCCACCCGCGGCAGCGACTGGCCCAGCAGCCGCCACTCCGACTCCGGCTTCAGCGCCAGATCCGAGGGCGCCTCCAGCGCCCCTGCGGCCTCGGCCAGCTCCCCGTAGGCGATCCGCTCGCCCGAGGGCGCGACCACCTCGCCCCGCTCGGCGCGCAGCTCGCCCTCCGGCGCCCCCAGCCGGTCGGCGCCCGCCCGGATCAGCTGGACCCGCGCCGCCGCGCCGGCCACGCGCATCTTCTCGAAAGCGTCGATGGTGGAGGTCGAGCCTCCCGTGACCTGAAAGCCCAGCAGCCTGCCGCCCAGTTCGAAGGCGTCGCGCACCGTCTCGGCCAGGAAGGAATGGTCATAGGGCGGGAACGGCGCCCCCTCGGCCATCATCGCTCCGTTGTAATAGGCGGAGGAGGCCGGCCCGTGCTCCACCGTGATCTGGTCGAGCCCCACCTCCAGCTCCTCGGCCACCAGCGCGGCGAGCGTGGTGCGCACGCCCTGCCCCATCTCCGCGCGCGGCACGATCACCGTGATCGTCCCGTCCGCGCCGATCTTCACATACGGGTTGAACACCGCCTCGCCCGGCCCGCCCTCCAGCGGGTTGTCCCAGGGGCGAGATACATACCAGGCCCCGACCGCCAGCCCCCCGACCGCCGCGACGCCCAGGCCCAGGAAGACGCGCCGCGTCAGCCCCATCGCTCAGCCCTCCCGCAGCTTCGCGGCGGCGAGCCGGATCGCCTCGCGCATGCGCGGGTAGGTCCCGCAGCGGCACAGATTGGTCATCGCCGCGTCAATGTCGGCGTCGCTCGGCTCGGGCGTGTCGCGCAGAAGCGCCGCGGCGGCCATGATCTGTCCCGGCTGGCAGTAGCCGCACTGGGCCGCCTGCGCCTCGATCCAGGCCTCCTGCACCGGATGACGCCCCTCGTGACCTTCGGCGGCGGCGAGGCCCTCGATCGTCGTCACCTCGCCCTGCACCGCCTCCAGCGGCAGCACGCAGGCGCGCGCGGGCGTCCCGTCGACCCAGACCGTGCAGGCGCCGCAGGCCCCGATCCCGCAGCCGAACTTAGGGCCCTTGATCCCCAGAAGGTCCCGCAGCGCCCAGAGCAGCGGCATCCGCGGATCGGCCTCCAGGGACCGGACCTCTCCGTTGACGATGATCTCCAAACCTGGCCTCTTCCCCTCGCCTCTCGGATTGAGCTAGCGGCGCGCGGCCTCGCGTCAACGCCGCGCGCCCCGCGCGAGGCTGGCCTCCGCGCCGCGAAGGCGCCAAGAGGGGGCGGTCCGGATCGAAACGGGAGGCGCCGCCCGCCATGCTCTCGGAGGTCTCGCCCGTCCTTCTCGGCGCGGTCGGCAGCCTGCTGGCCGGCCTGGCCACGGGCGTCGGAGCCCTGCCCGTCTATGCCGGTCGCGTCCCGTCGGAGCGCGCGCGCGACGCCATGCTGGGCTTCGCCGCCGGCGTGATGCTCTCGGCCTCCTTCTTCTCCCTCATAATCCCCGCTCTCGAGGCTGCGGAGCGCCAATACGGCGCCGGCATGATCCCCGCGCTGATCGCCGTCGCCGGCATCCTGATCGGCATGATCTTCATCGCCTGGATGGACCACGCCGCCCCCCACCAGCACTTCGTCAGCGGCCGCGAAGGCCCCTTCTCGGCCGAGCTTCGCCGCATCTGGCTGTTCGTGATCGCCATCACCATCCACAACTTCCCCGAGGGGCTGGCCGTCGGCGTCGGCTTCGGCTCCGGAGACATCTCCAACGGGGTGTCGCTGGCCGTCGGCATCGGCCTTCAGAACGCGCCCGAGGGCCTCGCGGTCGCCGTCGCCCTGATGGGCGAGGGCTACGCCCGCAATCGCGCCGTCGCCATCGCCACCGCCACCGGCCTGGTGGAGCCCGTGGGCGGCGCGCTCGGCGCCGCGGTCGTCTCGATCTCCGAGCCGCTGCTCCCCTGGGGCCTCGTCTTCGCCGCCGGCGCCATGCTCTACGTGATCAGCCACGAGATCATCCCGGAGACGCACCGCCGCGGCTTCCAGAACGAGGCCACGGCGGGCCTCGCCATCGGCCTGACCACGATGCTGTTCCTCGACGTCTGGCTGGGCTGAGGCGGCTCAGGCGATCTCCAGCGCCGCCTTCCCCTCCCCGACATGCCGGCCTTCCGTCAGGGCGGGCTTGGTCACCGTCCCGGCGGCCGGCGCCTGCTCCGTCGCCTTCGCCATCAGCGAGAAATGCCAGGAAACCAGCCGCGCCGCCGGCGGCCCCGCCGCCGCCCGCTCGCCGCCCTGCGCGCGGGCAAGCTCCCGGCGCCGCCGGATCTCCTCGGCGCGGCCTCCCAGTTCATCGCCACGCTCGACCCCGTGGGGCCGGCCCCTGTCGGCCGAGCCTCAGCTCATCCGCATCCCGCCGGAGATGGCGATCGCCTGCCCGGTCATGCCGTCCGACTCCGGCGCGGCGAGATAGACGGCCAGATGCGCGATCTCCTCGGGCGCCAGCAGCCGCCCGATGGGCACGCGCGCCATCATCGCCGCCTTCAGCTGCTCGAAGTCCATTCCCAGGATATCCGCATGCGTCCTGAACTGGTCGATCATGTCCGTCTCCACGAAACCGGGGCAGACGGCGTTCACCGTGATGCCATCGCGCGCATGCTCCAGCGCCGCGCAGCGGGTCAGCCCCACCACCGCGTGCTTGGAGGCGTTGTAGGCCGCCTGATTGGCGCTCTCGTGCTTGCCGGCGGTGGAGGCGATGTTGACGATCTTGCCCCCGCCCGTGTCCTTCATGCGGCGCAGACCCGCCTGCATGCAGTGAAACACCCCGTAGGCGTTCACCTTCATCACCCGGTCGAAATCCTCCGGGCTGTAATCCACGAAACGCGCCGCCTTGTAGACGCCCGCGTTGTTGACCATCACGTCGAGGCCGCCCAAGGCCTCCACGCAGGCCGCCGCCATCGCCTCCGCCTGCTCGGGCTCGGAGACGTCCGCCGCATGCAGCGCCGCCTCAGCGCCCAGCGCCTCCACGCTCTCGCGCGTCTGCGCCAGCCCCTCCAGCGTCGTCGCGGTCAGGAACAGGCTCGCCCCCTCCCGCGCGAAGGCCTCGGCGATGGCCCGCCCGATCCCCCGGCTCGCCCCGGTGATGAGCGCGCGCTTGCCCTCGAGTCGTCCGGCCATGATCGTCCTCCCTTGCGCCGTTTCGTCGGCATCCTAGGCGCGAAGGGGCGGGGCGCGCCATCCTTCCGCGCCGCAGGGGCTTGCCCCCCGCCGCCCCTGCGGTCACCAATTCCCCTGCCGCCCCCGCCTCGGGCGGGGTGCACCACGGGCCGCGAGCCGCTAGAGATGGCCCGCCAACAGGGGAGATGACGATGAAACTCGCAACACGCCTTGCCGCGGGCCTCGCGGCGTCCGCGCTGGCGCTGGCCGGCGCCGCCGCGGCGGCCGGCCCGGTCAAGGTGGGCATGATCACCACGCTCTCGGGCGGGGGCGCGAGCCTGGGCATCGACGTACGCGACGGCTTCCAGCTCGCGCTCAAGATGGCCGGCGAGCACGAGGTCGAGCTGATCGTGGAGGACGACCAGCGCAAGCCGGACGTGGCCGTGCAGCTCGCCGACAAGATGATCCAGTCCGACCAGGTGGACGTGCTGACCGGCATCATCTGGTCGAACCTCGCCATGGCCGTGGTCCCGGCGGCCACCGCGCAGGGCAAGTTCTACCTCTCGCCCAACGCCGGCCCCTCGGCGCTCGCCGGCCGGCGCTGCCACGAGAACTACTTCAACGTCGCCTGGCAGAACGACAATCTGCACGAGGGCGCCGGCGCCTGGGCCAATGAGGCGGGCTACGCGAACAGCTTCATCCTCGCCCCCAACTACCCCGCGGGTCAGGACGCGCTGGCCGGCTACAAGCGCTTCTACGAGGGCGGGCTGGCCGGCGAGGTCTACACCAAGCTCGGCCAGACCGACTACGCCGGCGAGATCGCCCAGATCCGCGACTCGGGCGCCGACTCGGTGTTCTTCTTCCTGCCGGGCGGCATGGGCATCGCCTTCATGAAGCAGTACGCGCAGTCGGGCCTCGACATCCCGCTGATCGGCCCGGCCTTCTCTTTCGACCAGGGCATCCTGCAGGCCGTGGGCGAGGCCGCGCTGGGCGTGCGCAACACCTCCCAGTGGTCGAAGGACCTCGACAACGACGCGAACAAGGAATTCGTCGCCGCCTTCCAGGAGGAGTACGGCCGCCTGCCCTCGCTCTACGCCAGCCAGGGCTACGACACCGCCAACCTTCTTCTTTCGGCGATGGAGAAGGCCGAGGTCTCCGACGCCGACGCCTTCCGCGCCGCGCTGATGGAGGCCGACTTCGCCTCCACCCGCGGCGAGTTCCGCTTCAACTCCAACCATCACCCCATCCAGGACATCTATGTCCGCGAGGTGATCAAGGAGGGCGACGTCTACACCAACCGCATCGTCGGCGTCGCGCTGGAGGACCACGGCGACGCCTACGCCAAGGACTGCCCGCTCTGAGACGGGCCTGACCGGGGCGGGGCCGCGCGGCCCCGCCCCCGCGACGGGGGGAGCCAACCGCGTGTCCGCCACGCTGCTGATCGAGCAGGTCCTGAACGGCCTGCAATACGGATTCATGCTGTTCCTGA
>JBNJGE010000010.1:0-33692 GCA_051747505.1 Pseudomonadota bacterium
ATCAAGAACGGCATCGTGCTGGTGGAGGAGATCGACCTGACCCGCGCCGCCGGGCGCCCCTTCACGGCGGCGGTGGTCGAGGCCTCCACCTCCCGCCTGCGTCCCGTGACGCTGGCGGCGGCCACCACCATCCTCGGCATGACCCCCCTTCTCCGGGACGCCTTCTTCGCCTCGATGGCCGTGACCATCATGGGCGGCCTCGGCTTCGCCTCGATCCTGACGCTGGTGGCCGCCCCGGTCTTCTACTACCTCGTCTTCCCCGGGGCCCGGCGGGCCGAGCGCGCCGCCGCCTGACCCGCCCCCGCGCCCCGCGGAGGCGTCAATCCTTTTTCAACGCTTGTGCATACAGGTTGTGCACGGGTCGTGCATGCCCTGTGCATGCCTTTCGCACGGCCCTCAGATGTCGAGGAAGACCGTCTCCCCCTCCCCCTGAAGCCGGATGTCGAACCGGTAGCGCCCCGGCTCCGTGCGCCTCGCGATCAGCGTCTCCACCCGGCTCCGCTGCTCGATCCTGGCCAGCAGCGGATCGCCCGAGTTGTCCTCGTCCTCGAAGTACATCCGCGTATGAAGCCCCAGATTTATCCCGCGTGCGACGATCCACAACGAGATATGGGGCGCCTGCATCCCCCCGCCCCGCGCCGGCGTCGCCCCCGGCTTGACCGTGCGCAGCGTGAACTCCCCGCTCTCCGGGTCGGCCGCGAACCGGCAGAACCCGCCCACCGCCGGGTCCGCCCCCGCCCGCCCCGGATAGCGCCCCGCCGCATCCGCCTGCCAGCTCTCGATCATCACGTCCCGCAGGGGCCACCCCACCCCGTCCAGCACGCTCCCTCGGACCTCCACGATCTCCCCCTCAACCCCCTGAGAAATCGGGATTTTCCCGACCTCTAGATCGAAGGCCCCGGGGTTCCCGGCATGGGCCGGCATCAGCCCCAGATGCACATATGGCCCCGCGGTCTGGGACGGCGTCTCGGTCAGCCAGTCGAGCTTCTGGACCATGCTCACATCCCCTCGATCCGGTTCTCGAACATCGTCTGCCGCCGCCCCCGCAGCACGATGTCGAACTTGTAGGCCAGGAAATCGAGCGGCCGCGCCGACTCCATGTCCAGCGGCGCCACCAGCCGGTCGAGCTGGCTGCGCGACTTGATCGTCGCCGCAATCGGACACCGCTCGATCAGCGGGTCCCCCTCGAAATACATCTGCGTTATCAGCCGTTGCCCAAAAGACTGACCTGAAAGGGAAAAATGGATGTGCATCGGCCGCCAGTCGTTCCCGCGGTTGGGCCACGGATAGGCCCCGGGCCGGATGGTGAGGAACTGGTAGCGCCCCTCCGCATCCGTCAGCGTGCGCCCGCAGCCGCCGAAATTCGGGTCCAGCGGCGCCAGATAGCCATCCTTGTTGTGGCGGTAGCGCCCGCCCGCATTGGCCTGCCAGATCTCCACCAGCGCGCCGGGGACCGGCCGCGCGGCCTCGTCCAGCACCCGGCCATGGACCAGGATGCGCTCCCCGATCGCGGCGGCCTCGCCCCGCGTCCAGTTGAGCACCAGGTTGTTGTCCAGCGGCCCGATCAGGTCATGCCCGAAGACCGGCCCCGTCTCCTCCGAGGGCCCGGATTCGAGCGAGAGCAGCGGCAGCCGGGGCGAGCGGGTGACGCTGGTCTTGTAGTCCGGGTCATAAGCGACCGGATGCGCGGCGCGGTCGCGCGGGATCAGCGGGCCGGACTCATTCATCGCGGGCCCCTTCCATCTCGGCATAGGCGGATTTCGCGATCTGGATCGCGCGGTTGGCGCGCGGCACGCCGGCATAGACGGCGACGTGCTGGAAGGTCTCGATCACGTCGCGCTTCGAGGCCCCGGTGCGGGCCGTGGCGCGGACATGCATCGCGATCTCGTCGAAACTCCCGGTCGCCGCAAGGATCGCGAGCGTGAGCATGGAGCGTTCGCGGCGCGTCAGCCCGTCCGAGGCCCAGACCGTGCCCCAGGCGCTCTCCGTGATCAGGTTCTGGAAGGGGGTGTCGAACTCGGTGCGGGCCGCCTCGGCGCGGTCCACATGCTCGTCGCCCAGCACCGCGCGGCGCACCTCCGTTCCCCTGGCGTGGCGGTCACACATCCCTCGTCCTCTCAAGCGCGTCCCCGCCCCGGCCCGGGGCGGACGGGCGGACCCGGCGGTCCCTCCCGCCCTGTTGTTGCCATGCCCCGCGCTTGAGGGGAAATCCCAAAATCGCGCCCGACGCATTGCCCTCAGGCTATCGAAGCCCGCCGCGCGCCGCTCACAACGGCAGGCCCACATAGTTCAGGGCCATGGTCCGCCGCGCATCCGACACGTCGCGGAGCTGGTCGAGCTCGCTTTCCTGGATCTTCTGGTCGAAGTCGCTCTGGTCCGGGAAGCGATGCAGGATCGAGGTCATCCACCAGCTGAAGCGGATCGCGCCCCAGACGCGCTTGAGCGCCGTGTCGGAATAGGCGTCGAGGCCGCGCGGGTCCCCGTCCCGGTAGTGCCGGATCAGCGCCTGCGAGAGGTAATGCACGTCCGAGACCGCGAGGTTGAGGCCCTTCGCCCCGGTCGGCGGCACGATATGCGCGGCGTCGCCGGCCAGCAAAAGCCGGCCGTGGCGCATCGGCTCGGAGACGAAGCTGCGCAGGGGGGCGATGGACTTCTCGATGGAGGGGCCGGTTTCCATGCTTTCGGCGACCTGCGGAGGCAGGCGGCGCTTCAGCTCCTCCCAGAAGGCGGTGTCGGACCAGTCCTCGACCCGATGATCCAACGGAACCTGGATGTAGTAGCGCGACAGGTGATCGGAGCGCATCGAGGCCAGCGCGAAGCCGCGAGGGTGGTTGGCGTAGATCAGCTCCTCGGCCGCCGGCCGCGTCTCCGACAGCACGCCAAGCCAGCCGAAGGGATAGATGCGCTCGTACTCCTTTCGCAGACCCTCGGGGATGGCATGGCGGCTGATCCCGCGGGAGCCGTCGCAGCCGGCGATGAAATCGCAATCGAGGCGATGGGCGCGGCCGTCCTTCTCGTAAGTGACGTAGGGCGATGCGCCGTCCACGTCATGCAGCGCCACATTCTCCGCCTCGTCGATCAGGGTCGCGCCGATGGCGTCCTGCGCGGCGTAGAGGTCGCGCGTGACCTCCGTCTGGCCATAGACCATGACCGTCCTGCCGACGGCCTCCCTGAAGGAGACGCGGAACATGCCGTCGGCGGTGGAGAGGTAGCAGCCCTCATGGACCATGCCCTCGCGGTCCATGCGCTCGCCCACCCCGGCGCGGCGCAGGACCTCGGCCGCGCCTTCCTCCAGCACGCCGGCGCGGATGCGCGAGAGGACGTAGTCGCGCGAACGCCGCTCCAGCACGACGGTCTCCACGCCCTCGCGGTTGAGAAGCTGGGACAGCAGCAGCCCCGCGGGGCCGCCGCCGATGATGGCGACCTGGGTGCGCATGGCGTGCTTCCCTGACACATGGGTCGGTGAGAATAGGACCTGTCCGTGGCTCCAGAATGGACGCAGCCGACCTTCTCGGGCATTTTTCGAACATGGCGCAGCCGATCCGACCCATTCCCGCCTACGGCCTCTACGGAGAGACGGGGGCGTTTCCCGACATCATGCATTGCGAGCGGGTCCCGGACCGGGCCGCCCTGCATGGCTGGCGGATCGCGCCGCACCGGCACGGCGCCCTGCACCAGTTCTTCCTGATCGGCGCCGGCGCGCGGGCGAGCCTGGACGGGCGGACGCTGACGATGGAGGGGCCGACGCTGCTGTCGGCGCCGCGCTGGACGGTCCACGGCTTCCGCTTCGAGCCCGGGCAGGAGGGCTACGTGCTCAGCGTCGCGCCCGACGCGATGCCGGAGCTGTTCGGCGTCGAGGCCGACTGCGCCGGGGAGCTGGACGTCTGGCGCGCGGCGCCCGCCCCGCCGGAGCTGGAAGCGCATTTCGCCACGATTCTGGAGGAGCTGCGCGAAACCCGGCCGCTGCGCAACGCGCGGATGCGGGCCAATGTGGTGGAGATCGCGGTCGCGCTGCTGCGCGGCTCCGCGCGGGAGGAGGCCGGGCGGGCCGACACGCCGCAGAGGCGGCACATGCGGGCCTTCGAGGCCCTGCTGAGGACCCGGCTGCAGGAGCGCTGGACAGTGGCGCAGTATGCGCAGGCGCTGGGCCTGAGCCCCACGCATCTGGGCCGGGTGACGCGCGCGCTGACCGGGCTGAGCGCGGCGCGCTTCATCGAGGCGCGCCTGTTTCAGGAGGCGCGGCGACAGCTGGCCTACACGCGCGAGCCGGTGGCCGAGATCGCCTATCGCCTGGGCTTCGACGACCCGGCCTATTTCTCCCGCGCCTTCCGGCGGGTCGAGGGGCGCAGCCCGACGGAGTACCGGGCCGCGCTGGAGGCCGAGAGGCCGGCCAAGGCCCGGACGGGCTGTCAGGCGGAGCGGGTCGGGGCCCGGCGCGGCCCCTCGCGCGTGAGGGCCGCCTCGTGAAGGGCGTCGACCAGCTGGGCCACCTCGGGGCGCCTCTGGGCCGACTGCTTCATGGTCAGGCCGACGGCGCCGGCCATGAAGGGGGCGCGGATCGGCAGCGTCGTCAGCGCGCCGTGCTCCAGCTCCCGCGCGATGACGCCCCTGGAGATGAACCACAGCATGTCCGACCCCTCCACCAGGCTGAGACCAGGCGCGAGGGAGACCGTCTCGAAGGACACCTGCGGGTCGGTGACGCCGAGGGCGAGGAGGTAGTCGTCCACCGGGCGGCGGATGATCGCCGCGGGGGTGGGCAGGATCAGCGGGCATTGCGGGACGGCCTCCTCCGCCGGGCGGCCGACCAGGGGGTGGCCCGGACGCGCGGCCAGCACGATCTCCTCGTCATAGAGCCAGTCGAAGGTCAGGCCCGGCATCTCGTCCGGCGAGGGCATGCGCCCGACCATCAGGTCGATCTCGCCGGCGCGCAGGCGGCCGAGCAGGAACAGGTTGGGCCCGGTCTGGACCGAGATCCGCGCGGCCGGGCGGCGGCGGCAGAAGTCCAGCGCCACCCGCGGGAAGAAGCCGCCGGCCACGGTGGGCAGGAGCCCGACGGAGATGGTGCCCGTCAGCCGCTGCGGGTGGACGGCCGCCGCGCCCGTCTCCAGCTGCTGCACGGCCTGGAGGGCGTGGCGGCGGAAGGTCTCGCCCTCGGCCGTCAGAGCGGTGCCCCGGCCCACGCGGGTCAGCAAAGCCACGCCCATCATCGCCTCGAGTTCGGAGAGCGTCTTGGAGAGAGAGGGCTGCGAGATGCCCATCCGGCGCGCGGCGCCGGTCACGGAGCCCTCCTCCGCAGTGTCGAGGAAGGCGCGGATATGGCGGAGCTTGATCCCCCTGTGCATAGACATCCGGCTATGGCTCCCGCCCGTTTTTTCCAGTTTTCTTGGCTTCTGCCCTATGCATAGATGGTTTTTGCAGGGATTCGGCAATATGCGGGGATGGGGAGGAGACCCCCGTCGACGGCCGGCCCCCGCGCAAGAGGCCGTCCGATCCGCGCGCCGGCGGGCGCAGTCCGGCCCCCGGCCGCCCGGGGCGGACCGCCGCCGGGCGGAGCCGCGCGGCGTCTCAGCAACAGGGAGGAAGACGTGAGACATTCTTCGATCGCAGCGCTCTCGGCCGCCTGCATGCTCTTCGCCGGGGCGGCCGCGGCGCAGGAATACAGCTTCAAGCTGCACCACTTCCTCGGCGCCCAGGCGCCGGCGCACACCGACATGCTCGTGCCCTGGGCCGAGCGGGTGGAGGAGAACTCCGGCGGCAAGGTGGAGATCGAGATCTACCCTGCAATGACGCTGGGCGGCCGACCGCCCGAACTCGCCCAGCAGGCCCGCGACGGGGTGGTGGACCTGGTCTGGACGCTGAACGGCTACACGCCGGGGCTGTTCCCGCGCACCGAGGTGTTCGAGCTGCCCACCGTCTTCACCAACGATCCCGGCGCCGCCAACGTCGCCATGGGGCGGATGTTCGACGAACACCTAGCCGAGGACTACCGGGGGCTGGAGGTGATGTTCCTGCACGCCCATGCGGGCCAGGGCATCCACACCCGCGAGACCGAGGCGCGCAAGCCCGCCGACCTCGAGGGCATGAAGCTGCGCATCCCCACCCGCACCGGCGCCTGGGTGATCGAGGCGCTGGGCGCCTCGCCCGTCGCCATGCCGGTGCCCGAGCTGCCCCAGGCCCTGCAGAAGGGCGTGGTGGACGGCGCCCTGATCCCGTGGGAGATCATCGCGCCGCTGAAGATCCAGCAGCAGACCGAGTACCAGATCGAGGGCCACGACAAGTGGCGCCTCGGCACCTCGATCTTCCAGGTGTCGATGAACAAGGCGCGGTGGGACGGCCTGCCCGACGACGTGAAGCAGGCCTTCCGCGACGCCTCCGGCGAGGACTGGCTGCGCGAGATCGGCGAGATCTGGCGCGCCGCGGACGAGCGGGGCATCAAGCTCGCCGTCGAGTCCGGCAACACCCACATCACCCTGACCGAGGAGGAGACCGACGCCTTCCGCCAGGCGGTCGCCCCCGTGGTGGAGCGCTGGGTGGAGCAGGTGACCTCCGACGGGATCGACGGGGCCGGACTGGTCGAGGCCGCCCGCGCGGGGATCGACGAGGCCGCCGCCGAGGCCGCCCCGGCGCAATGAGCCCCGAGGCGACGGCGGCGGACGCCGGCCCCCTCGCGCGGGCCCTCGGCCGGGCGATCCGGGCCTGGGCCCTTCTGGGGGCCGGCGTCCTCGCCGCGGTGGTCCTCGTCAATGTCTGGACGGTGCTGGGCGGGCTGATCGGCCTGCCCTTCGCCGGCGACTTCGAGCTCACGCAGATGGGCGTGGCGGTCGCCGCCTTCATGTTCCTGCCCTGGTGCCAGCTCAACGGCCACAACGTCAGCGCCGACGTCTTCACCGCCGGGGCGAGCGCCCGGACGCAGCGCGCGCTCTCGGCCGTGGGCTCCGCGCTGGCGCTGGGCTTCGCGGCGCTGCTGCTCTGGCGCATGTGGCTGGGGATGCTGGACCAGAAGGCCTACAACCTCTCCAGCGCGATCCTGCAGGTTCCGGTCTGGTGGGCCTATGCCCCTATCCTGCTCTCGCTCGCGCTTCTCGCCGTCGCCTCCGCGATGACCCTGCGGCGCGAGATCGGGGTCGGGCGCTGATGGACCCTCTGCTGATCGGCCTTCTCGGCCTCGTCCTGCTCGTGGCGCTGATCGTGCTGCGCGTGCCCATCGCCTACGCGATGATCCTCGTCGGCGCGGGCGGCACGGCGATCATCAACGGCCCGGCCATCCTGCTCAGCCAACTCAAGACGCTGGGCTACGGACAGTTCTCGATCTACGACCTCAGCGTCGTGCCCATGTTCGTCTGGATGGGGGCTCTGGCCACCAAGACAGGCCTTTCGCGCGACCTGTTCCGCGCCGCCAACGCCTGGTTCGGCTGGCTGCGCGGGGGCACGGCGATGGCCGCCATCGCCGCCTGCGCGGGCTTCGGGGCGGTCTGCGGCTCCTCCCTCGCCACGGCCTCGACCATGGGCAAGGTCGCCCTGCCCGAGCTGCGGCGCTACGACTACTCGCCGGCGCTGGCGACGGGGTCGGTCGCGGCGGGGGGCGTTCTGGGCATCCTGATCCCGCCCTCGGTGGCGCTGGTGATCTACGCGATCATCGTGGAGGCGAACATCGTGACGATGTTCATGGCCGCCCTGATCCCCGGGATCCTGGCGGTCCTGCTGTTCCTGCTGACCATCGGCGTCTATGTCCGCCTCTTCCCCGGCTCGGGGCCCGCGCAGGGCGCCGCGGACCGGGCGGAGTTCTGGTCCGCCACCCGCGGCGTGATCCCCACGCTGCTGGTGTTCGGCATCGTGATCGGCGGGATCTACGCCGGCTTCTACAACCCCACGCCGGCGGCCGCGATCGGCGTCTTCGTGGTCTTCGTCTTCGGCCTGCTCCGCGGGCAGCTCGGGCTGCGGGCGGTGCGCGACTCCGCGCTGGAAACGGCAGGGACGACGGGGATGATCTACCTCATCCTGCTGGGGGCGGAGCTGCTCAAGATCTTCATGTCGCGCGCCGGCGTGCCCCAGACCGCGGCGGACATGGCCGCAGGCAGCGGGCTCGCCCCCATCGCGGTGCTGCTGATCCTGCTGCTGGCGCTGATCCTGCTGGGCTGCCTGATGGACTCGCTGTCCATGATCCTGCTGGTCCTGCCCTTCTTCTGGCCGGTGCTGCTGACGCTCAACGGCGGCCTCTACCAGGGGGCGGAAGGCGCCGGCTTCGGCATGTCCACCGAGGACCTCAAGATCTGGTTCGGCATCCTTGCGCTCGTGGTGGTCGAGCTGGGGCTGATCACGCCGCCGGTGGGCATGAACGTCTTCGTCATCTCCTCGCTGGCCCGCGACGTGCCGATGACGACCACCTTCATCGGCGTCACGCCCTTCTTCCTGGCCGAGGTCCTGCGCGTGGCGCTGCTGATCCTGATCCCGGGCCTGACGCTGTGGCTGCCAGGCGTTCTGGGAGGCTGAGGCATGGCGGAGGCGATCACGGCCGGCGGCGCGGTGATGGCGCGGCTCGCCGCGCTGGGGGTGGAGTGGGCCTTCGTAAATTCGGGGACCGACTTTCCGCCGATCATCGAGGGGATGGCCCAGGCCGAGGCGGCGGGCCTGGCCCTGCCGCAGACGGTCGTCGTGCCGCATGAGCACGCGGCCACGGGCATGGCGCACGGGCACTGGCTGATCTCCGGCCGGCCGCAGGCGGTGATGCTGCACACCAATGTCGGGCTGGCCAACGGCGCCATCGGGGCGATCAACGCGGCCTGCGAGCATGTGCCGATGCTGCTGATGTCGGGCCGCACGCCCGTCACGGAGGCCGGGCGCTTCGGCGCGCGCACCGTGCCCATCGCCTGGGGGCAGGAGATGGCCGACCAGACCGCGCTGGTGCGCGAGGCGGTGAAGTGGGACTACGAGCTGCGCTTTCCCGAGCAGGTTCCCGGGCTGCTCGACCGGGCGCTGGCGATCGCGGAGACGACGCCGAAGGGGCCGGTCTATCTGTCCCTGCCGCGCGAGGTGCTGTGCGAGAGCTGCGAGGTCGCGCCCGTCACCGCGCCCTCCAGCCTGACGCCCTCCGCTTCCGGCCCCGACCCGGCGGCGATCGAGACGGCGGCGGAGTGGATCGCGGGGGCCGACGCGCCGCTGGTCATCGCCCAGCGCGGCGTGGGCGACGCCGAGAGCTTCGCCGCCTTCGCGGACTGGGCGGAGCGCTGGGGGATCGCCGTCTGCTCCTGGTGGGCGACGCATCTGGCGATCCCGACGGACCATCCCTGCCATGTGGGGGCCGATCCCGGGCCGGCGATGGCCGAGGCGGACGTGGTGCTGGTGATCGACAGCCTGGCGCCCTGGTGGCCGGACCGGCACGCGCTGCGGCCCGGGGCGCGGGTGATCCAGATGGGCCCCGATCCGCTGTTCCGGCGCTTCCCGGCGCGGGCATTTCCCGCGGATCTGGCCATCGCCGGCGAGAACCGGACCGCGGTCCCGGCGCTGATCGCCGCCATCGACCGGCGCGGAAGCGGGGCGCCGGCGCGCGCCCGCGCGCTGGCCGGGCGGACGGCCGCCCGGCGCGAGGCCGAGCAGGAGGAGATGCGCGCCACGCTGGAAGAGGGGCGGCTGACCAAGGAGGAGGTTGGCCTGATCCTGGGCGAGGCGCTGGAAGGAATCTGTTCCTCGGTGTTCTCGGAACTCGGGGTTCCCCTGGGACCGCTGGCGCGCCGCGAGGCGCAGTCCTGGTTCCAGGAGCCGCATTCGGGCGGGCTGGGCTGGAGCTTTCCGGCGGCCATGGGCGCGCAGCTCGCCGATCCGGAGCGGGTCTGCGTCGCGACCATGGGGGACGGCAGCTACATCTTCGCCAACCCGGTGGCCTGCCACCAGATCGCGGAGGCGCTGCGCCTGCCGGTGCTGGTGATCGTGCTGAACAACCGCGAATGGGGCGCGGTGCGCCAGTCGGTCCTCGGCCTCTATCCCGACGGCGCCGCGTCGCGGAGCAATCGCATGCCGCTGACCGCGCTCGACCCCTCGCCCGACTTCCGGGCCGTGGCGGAGGCCGGCGGCGCGTTCGCGCAGAGGGTGGAGACGCCCGCCGAGCTCCGCCCGGCGATCGACGCGGCCCTGCGCGTCCGCCGCGAGGAGACGCGCTGCGCCTTCATCGAGGTGTCGCTGAGCTGAGGGCGGCGATCAGCCCCCGCCTTCGGGCGGGCCGATGCGCTCGATGCGCGAGACGAGCGTGGCGGCGTGGCGCAGAGCGGCGCCCGTCGCCTCCGTCATCGGGGGCAGGGTCATCCATTCCAGCATCCAAGCGGCGCCGGAGCGTTCCTGCTCGTGGACCATGGCCTGGGCGAGGACGCCCTGCTGGCCGCCGACATGGCGGGCAAGGGTCACCAGCGTCTCGGCCAGGACAGGGTTGCGCTTGTGCGGCATTGCGGAGCTGCCGCCGCCGCCGGCGAGACCGATGTCGTCTACGCCTTGCTGGGCCATGAGAGCGACGTCCTGGCCCATCTTGCCCAGCGCGCCGGCGACGCTCGTCAGGAGATGGCCGAAATCGAGCAGCGGGGTTCGGTCGGCATGCCAAGCGCGGCCGGGGTCGGGCAGCGCCAGCTCGCGGGAGAGGATGGCGGCCATTCCTTCCCCCCGGCCTTCGGGGAGGTCGCGGAGCCCGACCGCGCCGCCATATTGCAGCGGCAGCCCCTCGGCCAGCAGACGGTCGAGCCGGGCCGCCTGCGTCCGCAGGGGGGCGGCCCAGGCGCGGATGCGGGCCGCGGCCGGAATGGGCAGGGCCGCCTGCATGCGGGTGCGCCCGGTGATGCGCGCCGGTCCCTGCGCGGCCTCCAGCCGATCCAGCGCCTGCAGGAGGGCGGCCAGCCTGCGGCGCAGGATCTCGCCCGCCTCCCGCAGCGTGAGAACCAGCGCGGTGTCGAGGACGTCCTGGCTCGTCGCCCCGGAATGGATCGCCGGCGCGGCCTCGGGACCCGCCGCGGCGCGCAACGCCTCCACCAGCGCGGGGACGGGCACGCCGTCGCGCTCCGTCCCGGAGCCGAGCGCCTCGAGGTCCGCGGAGAAGGAGGAGATGACGCGGGAGGCGGCCTCGGCCTCTTCGCGCTCCGCGAGGCCCAGCTGGGCCAGCCCGCGGGTCCAGGCGGCCTCGAAAGCCAGCATCCGCCGCAGGCAGGCCGCGCCCTCGAACAGCGCGGCTGTTTCCGGGTCGTGGAGGAGGGATCCGAAGAGCCCGTTCGAGGTCAGCGCATTGGTCATGGCGGGGGACAGTGCCTCGATTTGGGCCGGGCCGCCAGCCTCGCGGACGCCGGCGCCGGGAGGCGATTCCCGGGGCGAGGAGCGGAAGTCGGCCAAAGGAAAGATGAGCAATGCTTGAATGATTTATTCATGGACCTTTTTACTTAACAGCGCAACACAAGATGAATTGGATATTCATTTGGAATTTCATTTACACAATCCTTGGTAAGTGCTGCTATGATCACATGAATACTGTTCAGCGGATGCGTCGGCCTCGGCCCGTCCGGAGCGGCTCGGCCCGCGCCCGGCGCCATGGTCGGGCAAGGCGGAGCTGATCGGGGCCGGCGGGCGGAACCGGAGACTCGCGGGAGCCGGATCGGCGCGCCGACAGCAGGGAGACGGCCATGCTCGACACACCAGGCGTCTATGTCCGGGAGATCCCCTCCGGATCGCGGCCCATCGCGGGGGTGAGCACCTCCAACACGGCCTTCGTCGGCTGCTTCGAGCGCGGCCCCGTGGACCGGGCGACGCGCGTGACCTCCTATGGCGAGTTCGAGCGGCTTTTCGGAGGCGTCGCCGCGGGCTGCCCGGCCTCCTACGCGGTGCGCAGCTACTTCCTGAACGGCGGTTCGGTCGCCTTCATCGTGCGCGGCTTCAACGGCGACGCTGAGGATGACGCGGCCTCGGGGAGCATCGCGCAGGAGACGGACGGCAGCGCCGAGGCGCTGGCCGTCAGCGCGGCCTCGCCCGGCGCCTGGGGCGCGGCGGTGCATGTCGCGATCGCCCATGGCGGAAGCGGAACCAGCTTCGACCTGATCGTTCGCGAATACGCCGGCGGCGAGGCGGCGCGGGAGGAGACCTATATCGGGCTTTCGACGGACGCGGCGAGCCCGCGTTACGCCGAGACCGTGGTCAACCGCGACTCGGGGCTGATCCGGCTTTCGCAGACCGCGGACGCCCTGCCCGCGCGCACGGAGGTGGATGCGGGGCCGCCGCAGGTCTTCGCCGAGGACCTGGACGGGCTTCTGGGACTCGACGCCGCCCGGATGACGCAGCTGACCGGCGGGGACGACGGCACGACGCCGCAGGACGCGGCCGGATGGCCCGGCGCGGCGCAGGGCACGCTGATGGGCGACGGCGCCACGACGGGGATGTACGCCCTCGACGCCATCGTCCCGGACGTGTTCAACCTGATGTGCCTTCCCGACGCGGTGCAGATGGACGCCACCGACGCCACCCAGCGCGGGGCGATGGCGGCGATCCAGCAGGAGGCCTACGCCTACTGCCGGACCAATTTCGCCTTCCTGCTGATCGACACGCCGCCGAACCTGACCCGGACCAACCTCCAGGCCAACTGGTCGGGTCAGCTGGGCGCGGCGGCGGGGCCGAACTCCGCGCTCTACTTTCCGCGCATGCGCGGGGCGGACCCGCTGAACCCGGCCGCGCAGATCGACATGCCGGCGAGCGGCGCCGTGGCGGGCATCTACGCGCGCACCGATGGCCGGCGGGGCGTGTGGAAGGCGCCCGCCGGGACGGAGGCGCGGCTGTTCGGCGGCGGCCCGGCCGAGGCGATGACGGACCGCCAGCAGGGCCCGCTCAACGCCCAGCAGGCGGTCAACTGCCTGCGCACTTTCCCGGTCTACGGCTCGGTCGTGTGGGGCGCGCGCACGCTGGACGGAGCGGACGCGCGGGCGAGCGAGTGGAAATACGTCCCCGTCCGGCGGCTGACCCTGCATATCGAGAGCTCGCTGCGCCGAGGCCTGCAATGGGTGGTGTTCGAGCCCAACGACGAGTCGCTGTGGGCCAATATCCGGCTGAATGTCGGGTCCTTCATGGCGCGGCTTCACCGGCAGGGGGCCTTCCAGGGCGCCTCGGCCCGCGACGCCTTCCTGGTCAAGTGCGACTCCGAGACCACGACGCAGGCGGACATCAATCTCGGCGTCGTCAACATCCTGGTCGGCTTCGCCCCCGTGCGGCCGGCCGAGTTCGTCGTGCTGCGCATCCAGCAGCGCGCGCAGGCTTCCTGAGGGAGGGGACGCGATGGCCCAGTTCACCGTCAACGCCAACCGCTTCGACCCCTACAAGAATTTCAAGTTCCGGGTGAAGTGGGACGGGCGCTACGTCGCCGGCGTCTCCAGGGTCAGCCCGCTGAAGCGGACCACCGAGATCGTGGAGCACCGCGAGGGCGGCGCCCCCTCCAGCCCGCGCAAGTCGCCGGGCCTGACCAAGTTCGAGGGGATCACGCTGGAGCGCGGCGTGACCCACGACGTCGAATTCGAGGCCTGGGCCAACAAGGTCTGGAACTACGGCGCGGGCGCGGGGGCGGAGGTGTCGCTGCAGGATTTCCGCAAGGACATCGTCATCGACTTCTTCAACGAGGCCGGCCAGCTGGCGCTGTCCTACCGGATCTTCCGCTGCTGGGTGAGCGAGTACCAGGCGCTGCCGGAGCTCGACGCCAACGCCAACGCGGTGGCCATCGAGATGATGAAGCTGGAGCATGAGGGCTTCGAGCGCGACTATGACGTGACCGAGCCCGCCGAGCCCTCCTTCACCGAGCCGGCGGCCTGATCCATGACGGACGCGGGGACGGCGGCGGCCGGGCGCGGGGACGCGCCCGCCGGACTGACCGCGGCCCGCGCGCTCGCCCTGCTGGAGCGCGGGGCGGGCGCCGACCGGGCCGGGCGGGCCTTGCTGCTTCACGCCGCGGCCTGGCCGGATGCGGAGGCCGGGGCGGCCCCGCTGGGCGACCTGGACCGCGCGGCCTGGGCGCTGCGCCGGACCTCTCTGGGCGGGGCGGCCGAGGCGCTGGCCGACTGCGCGGCATGCGGCGCGGCCCTGGAGGTCGCGCTGCCGGCCGATTTCGCGCCGCCGGGCCGGGTCGCGGAGACGGTCGAGGTCGTGCATGGCGGCGTGGCCTGGCAGGTGCGTCTGCCGCGCGCCGGCGACTTCGAGGGCGGCCGGCTGCGGCCCGAGCGGCTGGCCGAGGGCGCCCCCTGGTCCGACCCGGACTTCGTCGCGCGGGCGGAGGCGGCGCTGGAGGCGGCCGATCCGGGCATGGATCTGCGCCTCGGCCTGACCTGCGCGGCCTGCGGCGCGGCGGCAGAGATCCCCTTCGACGCCGTGGCCTTCTTCTGGCGCGAGCTGGAGGCGCTGGAGCGGCGGCTGGTGGCGGAGGTCGCCGCGCTCGCCAGGGCCTATGGCTGGTCGGAGGCCGATATCCTTGGAATGTCTGCGCGCCGTCGGGCGCTCTATCTGGCGGAGGCGGAACGGTGACGGGGCTGTTCCGGGCCCTTGAGGCGCGGGCGGCGTCCGCGGACGCCCCCGCACTGCGTCCGCGGCTGCGGGCGCGCTTCGAGGACGGAGCGGCGGCGCCGGAGGAGCGGGCGGAGACCGTTGCGGCCGCCCGACCGGCCGCGCGAGAGACGGTCTCAGCGGCCGAAGCGCCGCCCTCGCTTGTCGGGGGCCCCGAGCCGCCCATCAAGGCGAGGCGAACGGCGGCGTCCGAGGCGGGCCCGGCGGGGGACTCATCCGGGGCCCGCGCGGCGCCCTCCGCGGACGCGCGGAACCGGCGGGAAGCTCCGGCGGACGCGGACCAGGCGGGGGCGACGGCGGGGCGGGAGCAGGCGCCGCGCAGGCTGCCGCGGGCCAGGTTCGGCCGAAGGCGCGAAACGACGGAAGAAGGGCTGGCAGGCCCCGGTCAGGCGCCCTCAGCGCGGTCGAGGGAGCCTTCACCCGGCGCGGCGGAGGAAATGGCCCCCGGGGCGGAGCCGGAGGCCCCTCCGCCCGGGCCGCCCACGCTGCTGGCGGAGCGCGTGCGCGCGGAGGCCCCGGAGCCGCTGCAGGGCGAGACGCCCGGCGCACGGACGGGGACCTCCGAGCCCGCCCCTGCGGCGCCCTCGGTCACCATTCGCATCGGCCGGGTGGAGGCGCGCGCGCCGGCCCCTTCGCAGGCCCCGCCCCCCGAGTCGGGGCCTCCCGCGCCCGCCCCGCCGTCGCGGCCGCGGCCCGCGGCGCCCGCGGCGGGGGGGCGGCGCTCCGCCCTGACCGACTATCTGGGCTGGAGGCGTTGAGGCCATGACCAACGCCCTCGCCATCGCCGGCGTGACGGCGGTCCTGCGGGACCTGCTCAATGACGGGCTGGTCAATGGCGAGATCGACGCGATCGGCGCCTTCGCCGTCACCTCCATGCCCCCCGACCGGCTGCAGCCGCAGGGCGATGGCGCGGCGCCGACGAACCGGCTCAACCTCTTTCTGTGGAACGCCACGCGCAACCCGGGCTGGGCGAACGAGCGCCTGCCCGCGCGCAACGCCGCCGGAACGCGGACGGACAGCCCGTATCTGGCCCTCGACCTGCACTACGTGCTGACGGCCACGGGGGCGGCGGACCTGAACGCCGAGATCCTGCTCGGCTACGGCATGCAGATCCTGCACGAGACCCCGGTGATCACGCGCGACGCCCTGCGCGCGGCGCTGGGGCCCGGCGGGCCGGTGGAGGCGGACATCCTGCCCCCGGCGCGGCGCTTCCTGGCCGCTTCGGACCTCGCCGACCAGGTGGAGCAGCTGCGCATCGCGCCGGCGCCGCTGGACGCGGAGACGATCTCCAACCTCTGGCCCTCCTTCAGCGCGCCGCTCCGGCCCTCGGCGCTCTACCAGGTCAGCTGCGTGCTGATCGAGAGCCGCGCGCCGGTGCGCGCGGCGCTGCCCGTGCTCTCGATCGGCGGACGCACGGCGCAGCTGCGCCGCCCGCGCATCGACCGCGTCCGCCCGCTTCCGGGCGGGCCGGGAACGCTGCCCGACACGGGGGCGCCGGCGCGCGCGGGAGGCTGGATCGCCATCGACGGCCGGGCGCTGTCCGCCGACCTGATGCGGGTCGTCCTGGGCGGGCGCGAGGCGACGCCCGCGGAGGAGAACATCTCCGACAGCCGGGTGGAGCTGCAGCTCCCCGCCGATCTGCGCGCAGGCCTCGCCGGGCTGCGGGTCGAGCATCTCTGGCAGCCGGAGTCCGGCGCTCCCCGGCTCTGGGAGGGCTCCAACGACGCCGCGCTGGTGGTGGCGCCGCAGATCGCCGGCATCGCCGCCAGCGGCGAGGTGGAGGACGGGCGCTTCGACGGCGCGGTGACCGTGACGCTGGCGCAGGAGGTCGGGGCGGAGCAGACCGCGGCGGTGCTGTTCGACCCGCTGCCGGGGGGCGCGCAGGACAGCTTCGCGGTCCGCGCGGCCAGCCGCGGCGCGGACGGCTTCGAGATCGTCGCGGAGCTGGCGGACGCGCCGGCGGGCGACTTCCTGCTGCGCGTCGAGATCGACGGGGCGCGCAGCGTGCCGAGCCTCGGCCCGTCGGGCTTCGACGGCCCGGTCGTCACGCTGGCGGGGGCGTGATGGGCCGGCCGGAGACGCTGGCGGGCCGCGACGCCCATGCCGAGGCGCTGGCCTTCGCCGGGCTGCACGCGGCCTGGCTTCCGGGCGGGCGCGACGGGCCGACGCCGGGGCTCGACGCCGCGCTGGATGCGGACCCGGACTGCGCGCTGGCGGCGCTCATCGCCCGCTTCGGGCTGGACGGGCCGGCGCGCGACGCCCTGCTGCTGGCGGCGGCGGGGGCTCTCGACCCGGCCTCCGTCGCGGCGCTGGCGCTGGCTGTTCTGCCCGAGGCGCCGGCGGGGAGGCTGGCGCCGGACGCGGCGCGGGGCAGACGGCCGGCGCCGCTGATCCATGTCTGCGCCGCCGACCCGGAGACGGCGGCCCGTCAGGCCGCCGGGGCGCTGGCCGCGCTCGACCTCGTCGCCTTCCGCCTGGATGCCGCGGACGCGCCCGAGACGTCGGAGGCGGCGGCCGAGGCCGCGCGACGGATGGACCGGGACATGGCGCTGACGGGGGCGGAGCTGGTGGCGGTCGCGGAGGGCGATCCGGCGGCGCTGCATCGGCTGATGGCGCGGGTCAACGCGCCGGCGCTGCTCGTGGGCGGCCCGCTGCCGCGCACGCGCCGGCCCGCGGCGAGCTTCCCCGCCCCCGAGGACGACGCCGCGCGCGCCGCGGCCTGGACGGAGGCGCTGGGTTCGGCGGCGCAGGGCCGCGGGGACGAGATCGCGGCCGTGCCCCGCCAGTTCCTTCTGGCAGGTCCCGCCCTGCGGACGGCGGCGGAGGGCGTCGCCCTGGGGCCGGAGGATCGGCTCTGGCCACGGGCCCGCGCCGAGGCGGGCCTCGCCGCGCTGGTCGCCGGCCCCTCCGGCGCGGGCGAGACGATGGCGGCCGAGATCGTCGCCGCCGCGCTGGGGCCGGAGGAGAGCGAGGGGCTGGACCTCTTCCGCGTGGACCTCTCGGCCGTGGTCTCGAAGTATGTCGGCGAAACCGAGAAGAACATCGGGCGCATCTTCGACGCCGCCGAGCGCGCGGGCGCGGTGCTGATCCTCGACGAGGGCGACGCGCTGTTCGGACGGCGGACCTCGGAGGAGCGCGACAGCCTCGACCGGCACTCCAACAACGAGACGGCCTGTCTGCTGCAGCGGCTGGAGGCGTATTCGGGCGTGGCGATCGTCACCACCAATCTGCGCGAGAGCATCGACGAGGCCTTCCTGCGCCGCTTCCGCTTCGTGGTCGAGTTTCCCTTCCCCGACGGGGCCCGGCGCGAGGCGATCTGGCGCGCGGCGCTGCCGGCCGAAGCGCCCGCCGAGGGCCTCGACTTCCGCGCGCTGGCCCGGCTGTCGATGACCGGAGGCTCCATCCGCTCCATCGCGCTGACGGCGGCGTTCCTGGCGGCGGAGGCGGGCGGGCCGATCACCATGGAGCGGATGCGCGCGGCGGCGCGGCAGGAATACGCCAAGCTCGGCAGGAGCTTTCCCGAAGGCGAGCTGAGGCGACGGCGATGAGCGTGGAGATCGAGATCGACGAGCTGGTCTTCGAGGGCCTCGACGCCGCCGAGGCGCGCCGGGCCGCGCGCGCCCTGGAGGAGACGCTGGCGGAGCTTCTGGAACAACGCGGGCTGCCCGGGGGAACGCGAGCCGCGGAGCTGGGCGAGGTGACGCTGGGCGAGCTGCCCGCGCAGGCGCGCACGCCCGAGGGGCTGGGCCGGGCGCTGGCGCGCGCGCTCTATGATCGGGTGGCGCAATGAGCGCGGCGGCGCGCAGGATCCGGGTGCGCACGGCGCCCGGGCGCGCGGCGGCGAAGCCTCGCCGCGGGGCGGCGCCGGGCCCGGCCGAGCTGCGCGCGGCGCGGGCGCAGGCGTTCGAGCGCGGGGCGGAAAGAGGGCGGCGCGAGGCGCAGGCGGCGCTGACCTCGGCCTCCGTCGCGGACTGGGCGGCGGCGCTGGACGACGTGATCGGGGCGGCGAACGCGCGCTTCGACAGGATCGGGGCGCGCGGGACCGACTTCCATTTCGAGCGCGGGATCACGGAGGCCTACATCTTCGAGGAGATGCACCGCGCCGCAGCCGGGCGCGGGACGCGCTGGGCCTACCACGCGAGCCGGGACCCGCAGGGCCGCCCTCTCGGCGCGGCGGCGGGGCGACACGATCTGCGCCGGTTCATCAGCCCGAGCTCCGGGACGGAGCGGTGGCGGGCCAATCGGGCGCTCGTCTCCGACCGGATCCGCAGCTTCCGGGGCAAGGCCGGGAATCACGAGTGGATCCCGGGCCACCTCGCCCTCGCGGTGATCGACGCCACGGCGCGGCGGATCTCGGCAGGGGCGGACCCGGACGCGGGCGCCGGGCTTGGGGGCGCTGATCCGTTTCCGGAAGCAGGTGCGCACGCCGACCTCGAAACTGGTCTATCGCCCCGATGCGCGCCCGGCCCTGAAGGACAACGCGAGCCGGCGCATCCCCTATTTCTCCCCCCGTCACCGGGAGATGGGCAAGGCGGCGGAGGCGATGGCGGAGGCCGAGCGGGCGGAGGCCTATCCGGCGCCGGGCCCGCGCTTCGGAGAGCCGGTGCGCGCGCTCAACGCCCATGCCGGGGGCCGGCGCTTCGACCTCTGCCGCACCAGCGAGGACGGGCGCACGCGCAGCTACGAGGAGCTCAAGAGCCATGCGAGCGCGCAGCACCAGGCGACCATGAGCCAGCCTCGCGCGGATATCGAACGCGCGCTGGGAGGATGAGGCGATGACCGGCTATTCGCGATCCCCCCGGCTGATGAAAGGCGCGCTGGTGGCCTTCCGCCCGCCCGTGCCCGCGCCGACCGTCATCCCCTTCCAGTTCAACCCCGAGAGCATGGCGCGCACGCTGGAGGCGCGCGGCGCCGAGGCCGAGGGCGCGCGGGAAAGCTTCCGGCTGGCCGGGGCGCCGAGGGAGGGCATCAAGCTCGACTGCGTTCTGGACGCGACCGACGACCTGGAGGCGGGCGAGCCGCAGGCGACCGAAAGCGGCCTGCATCCGCGCCTCGCGGCGCTGGAGATGCTGCTCTACCCCCGCTCGGCCAACGTGATCGCCAACGCGGCGCTGCTCCAGGCCGGGGTGGTGGAGATCCTGCCGGCGAAGGGGCCCTTCGTGATCTTCATCTGGGGCCGGCGGCGCATCCTGCCGGTGAAGCTGGCGGGCCTGACCATCACGGAGGAGGCGTTCGACCCCGCCCTGAACCCGATCCGGGCCAAAGTGGGGCTGGAGCTGAAGGTGCTCGGCTACTCCGACCTGCAGGCCTCGCATCCCGGCTACGCGATGTTCCTGTCCCACCAGATCGTCAAGGAGACGCTGGCCGCCATCGGCAGGGCCGAGGGGCTGGGCGCGGCGCTGGGGGGCGAGGCGAAACTGTTTTGAGGTAGGGCCATGTTCGACGACGACAGCCGCTACGCGCGGCTTCCCATCAAGACCTTCACGGACGCCGAGGGGCGCGAGCACGCCCATGTGGCGCGCCGGATCATCCCGCAGGACCAGGAGATCGCGGGGACGACCCGGGTGCAGGAGGGCGACCGGCTCGACCTGATCGCCGGGCGCGCCTATGGCGATCCGCGCGCCTTCTGGCGCATCGCCGACGCCAATCCCGACCCGGAGCCCGAGGCGCTCGCCGACCGGCCGGGGCGGCGGCTGCGCCTCGCGCTCGTCAAGCCGGAGCAGGGGTGATGCTGGACGCGCTTCTCGGCGCGCGCCTGGCCCTGTGGATCGGGCAGGGCGTGGCGCGCCCGGCGCCGGGGCGGGTGATGGAGGCGCTCGCCTCGGCCGAGATCGCGCTCTCGGACGCCGAGCGCTCGGGCTTCGAGCTGGTCTTCGACGCCCCGCGGGCCGAGGCGCTGGCCGGGGTCCACCCCATCGTGCAGGAGCGGGCGCTGCGGGCCGGGGCGCGGGTGGTGCTGACCGCGACCATCGGGCTGGCGCCCAGGGTGCTGATGGACGGAATCGTCGAGACCTCGGAGTTCCGCCCGGCGGAGGGCGAAGGCCCCGCGCAGCTGGCGGTGCGCGGCCGGGACCTGACGGCGCTGATGGACCGGGAGGAGCGCGAGGCGACCCACCCCGCGCAGGGCCCGGGCGAGATCGCGCTGATGATCCTGGCCCGCTACGCCGCCCACGGCATCCTCCCGCAGGTGATCCCGCCCGCCTCGGCGGAGCGGCCGAACCCGGTGGAGCGCGCGCCGATGCAGCGGGAGACGGACTACGCCTATCTGCGCCGGCTGGCCGAGCGGCACGACCGGATCTTCACGCTGATCCCGGGCCCGGCGCCGCTGACCTCCACCGCCTACTGGGGGCCTCCGGGTCGGCTGGGCCGGCCGCAGCGGGCGATCACCGTGGACATGGGGCCGGAGACAAACGCCTCCGGCCTGTCCTTCGAGAACGCGGCCTCGGAGGCGGCGCAGGTGGAGGGGCGGGTGCAGGACCGCCAGTCGGGCCGGACCGTGCCGGTGCGCTCGACCGCGCCGCTGCGCCCGCCGCTGGCGCTGGAGAACGCCCTGTTCGGGCCGGCGGCGGGGCGACGGCTGTTCCGCGCGCACGGCGCGCCGACGGCGGCCGACGCGATGGGCCAGGCGCAGGCGCAGTCGGACGCCACCACGGACGTGGTCACGGCGACCGGGGAGATCGACACCGCCCTCTACGGCGCGGCGCTGGAGCCGCGCGGGCTGGTCGGCCTGCGGGGGGCGGGGCTCGACCATGACGGGTTCTGGTACGTGAAGGACGTCGTCCACCGCATCTCCCGCGGGGCCTGGGCGCAGTCCTTCACGCTGACGCGGGAGGGGACGGGGACGACGACCCCGATGGTGCCGACATGAGCGACGGGAACGACGGCGGCCGGGTCTTCGGCAAGCACCGGGGCACGGTGGTCAACAACATCGACCCCCGGCGCATGGGCCGGCTGCAGGTGGAGGTGCCGGCCGTCTACGGCCCGAACACGCTCAACTGGGCCATGCCCTGCGCGCCCTATGCGGGGCGGGACCAGGGGCTGTTCCTGATCCCGCCCATCGGCGCGAAGGTCTGGGTGGAGTTCGAGGGCGGCGACATCGACTACCCGATCTGGGCCGGCGGCTTCTGGGGCGAGGGCGAGTGCCCCGGCGACCTGCCGACCCGGAAACTCCTGAAGACCCCCGCCGGAGAGCTTTCGATCGACGAGCTGAACCCGGCCGAGCCGGTCACGCTCAGCACGCCGGCGGGGCATCGCGTGACCTTCACCGCCGCGGGCGTGACGATCGAGACGGCGGGGGGCGCGAAGATCGAGCTGACCGGGCCGCAGGTCTCGGTCAACTCCGGCGCGCTGGAGGTGGTCTGATGGGCTTCCTTCTCCACATGGGCGCGACGGTGCTGTGCATGCATGGCGGGCGCGGGACGGCGACCTCCGCGAGCCCGCGGGTGCGGCTGGGCGGCCAGTCGGCGGTGACGCTGAACGCGTCCTGGGCGGTGGCCGGCTGTCCCTTCGCCACGCCCGAGCCCGCGCCCAAGCCCTGCGCCACCATCCGCTTCCTCACGCCCGCCGCGCGGGTGCGCATCGGCGGCGAGCCGGCGGTGCTGTCCACGGCCACGGGCGTCTGCCTCGGCCCGATGGGCGTGCAGGGGGCGCCGCAGGTCGTGGCGCAGCAGACGCGCGTCCGGGGTCAATAGGGAGGTCGGCGATGCATCTGGACGATCCGTACCGCATCGACGGCGCCGGGCGGACGGCGTTCACCGAGGACCGCCGGCGCCATATCCGCAACCTGATCGAGGCGGTGCTGTTCACCGCCCCGGGGGAGCGCGTGAACCGGCCGGATTTCGGCGCCGGCCTGCGCGAGCTTCTGTTCGACGCCAACTCCGAAGCGATGGCGAGCGCCACGGAGTTCATGGTCCAGAGCGCCCTGCAGCGGCATCTGGGCGACGTGGTCGCCGTGGAGGCGCTGGAGGTCACGCGCCACGAAGGCGAGCTGCGCATCACGCTGACCTACGCGCTGATCGAGGACGAAGAGCGCGTCAGCGAAACCTTCGCGCGGGAGGTCTGAGCCATGGCCCGCGCGCGCAGCTTCCTCGACGAGCGCCGGGAGCGGCTGGCGGCCTCCGACGCGCCGGTCAATGGCATCGCGGCGCTGGAGGTGGACGCCGAGGACCAGACCCGCCTGACCGTGCTGTTCGTCAAGCCGCTGCCGGGCGAGCCGGGGGGCGCGCCGCCGGGGGAGCCGCTGGGGCGGGAGCGCGTGTCGATCACGGGCGGCGATCGGGTGCGGGGGATATCCGTGCGGGAGGTGTCCTCTTCCGCAAACGCGCTTTCGGTGCGCGTCTCCGAGCCCGGCGACCATTCCACCTACGCCCTGACGGTGGAGGGGCCGGGCTTCGACCCGATCCTGCGAAGCATCCGCTTCGGCTTCAAGGCCCACTGCCCCACGGACTTCGACTGCGCCGAGCCGCCCCCGCCCGCCGCCGATCCGCGCCGGGAGCCTCGCCCGGACTACCTGGCGCGGGACTACGAGAGCTATCGCCGCCTCATCCTCGACAGGATGGCGGCGCTGGCCCCGGACTGGACGGACCGCAACGCCGCCGACACCGGCGTCGCGCTGGTGGAGCTGCTGGCCTGGCTGGGCGACCGGCTGTCCTACCGGCTCGATCTGGCGGACACCGAGGCGTATCTGGAGACCGCGCGCCTGCGCGCCTCCGCGGCCCGCCACGCCCGGCTGGTGGGCTACGAGATGCATCACGGCGTCAGCGCGCGCGCCTTCGTGCAGGTGCGGCTGGCCGAGGGCGTGGACACGCTCGAGCTCCGGCGCGACGAGATCGCCTTCGCCACGCGCACCGACGCGCTGAGCGCGCCCCGCGGCCCGGCGCGGGACGCCGCACGGGCCTTCGCCCAGGGCGCGACGATCTTCGAGCCGGCCCATGACGCGCGCCTGGTCCGGGCCAACGAGCGCCTGCGATTCCACGACTGGGGCGACCCGGACGCCGTGCTCGCCAGGGGCGCGACGGAGGCCTGGCTGCGCGACCCGGGCGCGGCGGCGGAGCTGCGCGAGGGCGACCTGCTGGTCCTTGTCCAGCGCCGCGACCCGGCGACGGGGCGGGAGGCCGACGCCGACCCCCGGCATCGGCAGGCCGTCCGGCTGGTCACGGACCCCGAGACGCTGGAGGACCCGCTGGAGCCCGAGGTCCCGGGCGAGGACGGCCCCCTGCCCCTGCGCATTCTGCGCGTGCGCTGGGCCGCCGAGGATGCGCTGGGCTTCGACCTCGCCATCGGGGGCGCGGAGACGGGCCCGCCCGGGGCCGAGGCGCTGGGCAGCATCGTGCTGGCCGATCACGGCTTCACCCTGCCCGGGCGGGAAGAGCTGGGAACCGCCCGCAGCCTCGTCGATCCGGAGCTTCCGCCGGCGGAGGGGATGGCGGACGAGCCCAAGACGCTGGCCGAGCTGGACCGCCCGCGCGCCTTCGCGCCGCGCCTGTCGCGCAACGACCTGACATTCGCCGAGCCCTTCGACCCGGGCGCGCGGGCCTCCGCCGCGGGGCTGGCGCGGCCGGACCCGGCCCGGGCGAAACCGGCGATCACTCTGCTCTCCGCCGAGGCGGAGGAGATAGACCCCGCAACGGCGCGGCTCTGGACGCCCGAGCGCACCCTGCTGGGCGCGGCGGCGGGGTCGCGCCGCTTCGTCACCGAGGTCGAGGCCGACGGCAGCGCGCGACTGCGCTTCGGCGACGGCGTGCGCGGGCGACGTCCGGAGGACGGAGAGCGGTTCGAGGCGACCTACCGCGTCGGCGCCGGGCCGGCCGGGAACGTTGGGGCCGGCGCGCTGGTCCATGCCGCCGCCGACCGGACCGGGATCGCCTCCGTCGAGAACCCTCTGCCGGCGGCGGGCGGGGCGCGGCGCGAGAGCGTGGCCGAAGTCCGCCAGCGCGCGCCCGTCTCCTTCCGCGAGCTCAGGCGCGCGGTGACGCTGGAGGACTACGAGACCCTGCTGAACCGGCGCGAGGACGTCCAGCGCGCGCAGGCGCGCAAGCGCTGGCTGGGAAGCTGGCCCGCGATCTTCCTGACCGTGGACCGCGTCGGCGGCGGCGAGGTGGACGAGGCGTGGAAGGCGGAGCTGCTCGCCTATCTGGAGCCGTTCCGCATGATGGGCCACGACCTCTCCGTGGACGCGCCGATCCGCGTGCCGCTGGAAATCGAGCTGAAGGTCTGCGTGGGGCCGGAGCACTTCGCGGAGGATGTGCGCGAGGCCGTGGCCGACGCCTTCTCCCCCGGGCTCACGCGGGAGGGGACGCGCGGTTTCTTTCACCCCGACGAGATCACCTTCGGCGCGCAGGTCTTTCTCTCGCGCATCTACGAGCGCGCGCTGGCCGTCGAGGGCGTGGCGGAGGTCCGCGCGACCCGCTTCCGCCGCGCAGGCGGGGCTGCGGGCGGGCTGGAGACCGGCGTGCTGGAGTTCGGGCGCCGCGAGATCCCGATCCTGTCCAACGATCCCAACCGCCCCGACGCTGGCGCGCTGACCATCCAGACGGAGGGCGGGCGATGAGTTTCGATCCGGCCAGGCCGACCCCGGAAGAGGTCTTCAACCGCCCCGGCCTGTCGCGGCTGGCCCGGCGCGCGGGAACCCACGGCGCCTTTCGCGAGGCCATGATCCGCGGCCTGGCCAGCGCCAACCGTCCCGGCCTGTCGGAGCTGCGCACGCGGGAGGAGGGGGATTTCACGGTCGCGTTGATCGACGCCTGGGCGACGGTCTGCGACACCCTGACCTTCTATGTCGAGCGCTCGGCCAACGAGGCGTATCTGCGCACGGCGACGGAGCGCTGGTCGCTGAGGCAGATGGCGCGGCTGATCGGCTACGAGCCCGCGCCGGCCAAGGCGGCCTCGGTCTTCCTGGCCTTCGAGGCCGAGGAAGGGGACGCGCCGGAGGAGACGCTGATCTACGAGGCGCCGGTCGGCGTGCGCTCCGTCCCGCGGGACGGCGCGCTTCCGCAGTATTTCGAGACGATCGAGACGCTGACCGCGCGCGCGGAGTGGAACGCGATGCGCCCCCGGCTGACCCGCCCGCAGGTTCCCGACGGGGGAACGGGGCTGATCCAGCTCGTCCCCGAGGCGCCGCGCCTGCGGCGGGGCGACCCGGTGGTCTTTCTAAAGGGGCGCGCGGCGCAGCCCATCGCGCCCGAGGGGGCGGAGGCGGCGCTCGTGCGCCGGGTCTCCGCCGTCGAGGAGGGCAAGGGGCGGCGCATCCGCGTCTCCCTCGTCGCCGATCCGCCGGCGCCGCCGCCCTACCTGTTCGTGGCCTTCCCCGCGGCGATGTTCTGGAGCGTCGGGACGCCGATGACCTCGGGCACCCTCGCGCCCAACGTGTCGGGGCGCAGCCTGTCGCTGGCCGGGCTTTCGACCACGACGGCGCTGACGGGGGCGAGCCTGTCGGTGCTGACGAAGGCCATCGCCGCCCTGCCCCTCGCGGCGGAGGCGCCGGTCCTGCCCCATGCCATGCGCGCGAAGGCGGCCTGCTTCGGGCACAACGCGGTGACCCGGCTGACCTCCCCGGTCGCCGACGCCAGCGACAACGTCACCGGCGCGGCCTACGAGATCGGCGGGGCCAGGCCGGGCGCAGTGACCGACACCGCCGGCCATGTCGGCGAGATCCCACCGACGGGGAAGGTCTTCGTCTATCTCGACCGCGAATACGACGAGATCGTCGAGGATTCGGCCGTGGTGCTGCGCCGGGCCGGCCGTGACGCGTGGGCGGCGGCGGAGGGCGTGGAGACGGTCTCGGTCGAGGCCTACGGGCTGAGCGCGCGCGTCACGCGCCTGACGCTGCCGGCCTCCGCCACGGGAGCGGACGGCAACCCGGTCGCGCTGTCCGGCTTCCCGACCCGCGGAACCACCGTTCTCACCGCCCCGGAGGCGCTGCAGCTCTCCGACCTGCCGATCGAGAACGAGATCGGGGCGGCGGAAGGCGACATCGGGGCGGACGAGGTGGAGCTGGACGGACCCTGTCTGTCGCTCCTGCCCGGCAAGAAGGTGGCGGTGACGGGAGAGCGCGCCGACCTCGCAGGCGTCGTCGAGACCGAGGTCAAGGAGATCGCGGACAACACGCTCGCGGACGGCCGCTCCCTCCTGCGCTTCACGGCGGAGTTCTCGCGCCGCTTCGTGCGGGAGACGGTGACGATGACGGCCAATGTGGCCGAGGCCACCCATGGCGAGACCGTCGCGGAAGAGACGCTCGGCGACGGGGACGGCGCCCGGCCGTTCCAGACCTTCGCGCTGAAGAGCCGGCCGCTCACCCATGTCTCCGCCTGCAACGCGGCGGGGATGGCCCCGGCGCTGGAGCTGCGCGTGGACGGCGTGGCCTGGACGCGGGTGGAGGACTTCCGCGACGCGGGGCCCGAGGACCGCGTCTACATCCTGCGCATCGCCGAGGACGGGACGGCCTCCGTCACCTTCGGCGACGGGACGCGCGGCGCCCGCCCGCCCACCGGGCGCGGCAATATCGTCGCGACCTACCGCAAGGGCGCCGGCCAGGAGGGAATGCTGGAGGCCGGGCGGCTGACCCTGCTGGCCGCGAAGCCCGCGGGCCTGAAATCCGTGACCAACCCCCGGCCGCCCTCGGGCGGGGCGCCGGCCGAGACGCTGGCGCAGGCGCGGGAGAACGCGCCGCTCGAGGTGCTGACCCTGGGCCGGGTGGTGTCGCTGCGCGACTACGAGGACTTCGCCCGCGGCTTCGCCGCCATCGCCAAGGCGCGGGCGGACTGGGCCTGGGACGGGTTCGACCGGGTGGTGCACCTGACCGTCGCCGGGACCGGCGGCGTCGCGCTGCCCGAGACGGGGACGGACATGACCAACCTCGTCGCCGCCCTGAAGGCCGCCGGGGAGGCCGATATCCGCCTGCGCGCGCGCAATTTCCGGCCCGCCCGTTTCAAGGTCCGAGCCCGGCTCCACATCGACCCGGCCCGGCGGCCCGAGGACGTGCTCTCGGCCGCCGAGGCGGCGCTCCGGCAGGCCTATTCCTTCGATGCGCGGGCGCTCGGCCAGGGCGTGAGCCAGGCGGGCGTGATCGCCGCCCTGCAGGGCGCGGCCGGCGTGCGCGGCGTGGACCTCGACCTGCTGCACCGCTCGGACGCCGAGCCGGCCCTGAAGCCGCGCCTGACCGCGGCCGCCGCGCGGCCCGGCCTGCGCGGCGCGCCCGAGCCGGCGGAGCTGCTGACGCTCTCGCCCGAGCCGGCCGTGCTGGAGATCGCGTGATGGCCTACGAGACGCAGCGGATATTCGAGCTTCTGCCCGCCATCCTGCGGCTGCGGGACTTCGAGGCCGGGCGGCTGACCAAGGGGCGCGCGGCGCCGGCCGACCCGCGCGACGCGGAGGAGTTCGGCCCCCTCAAGACGCTGATTTCGCTGATCGCGCGCGAGGCGCAGATCGTCGAGGAGGAGATCGACCAGCTCTACGACGACTTCTTCATCGAGACCTGCGCGCCCTGGGTCATCCCCTATATCGGCGATCTGATCGGCGTGCGGGGGCTGGGCGACATCCCCGAGGGGCTGGACCTGCGGGGGCAGGTGGCCAACGCCATCCCGTTGCGCCAGCGCAAGGGGACGCTGGCGGCGCTGGAGCAGGCGGCGACGGACGCCTCCAACTGGCCGGTGGCGGCGGTGGAATACTGGCGGCGGCTGGTCCATGCCCAGTCCATGCGCCTCGTCCATCCGGGGTGGGGCGGCACGGCCGACCTGCGCGACCGGGCGGCGCTGGCGCGCATCGGCACGCCCTTCGACCCGAACGCGCGCGGGCCCGAGATGCGGCGCATTGCGATCTCGGCCGGGCGCTGGAACCTGCCCGATATCGGGCTGCACGCGTGGCGGCTGAAGCCCTGCGCCCTCAGCCGCCACCGGGTCGAGCGGGTCCGCCCCGACAGGCGCGACTACCGGTTTCACCCTCTGGGCTGCGACGCGCCCCTCTTCGCCCCGCCCGCGGACCGCCCGCCCCTTGGCGAGGCCGTTTCCGTCGCCGACGTGCCGGCCCCCGTCGCCCGCCGGCTGATGGCCGAGGACCCCGCGGCCTTCTACCCCCGCGCGCTGGAGATCGAGACGCGGGAAGGGCGCATCCCTGTCCAGCGGATCCGGGTCTGCCATCTGGGCGACCGCGGCGGCGCGGGCATCGAGCCCGCCTGGAACCGGCACCCGCGCGAGGACGTCACGCTGATCGACCCCGAGCTGGGCCGCTTCGTGCTGGCCCGTGACCGGACCGGCCCGGTGCGCGTCTCCTGCGCCTTCGGCCGGGTGGAGGACGCCGGCGGAGGCGAGCATGACCGAGCGGCCGCCATCGGCTCCGTCGAGGCCCCCGCGGCGAGCGTGCCGCCCGGCGGGGATCTCGCCGGGGCCGTGGCCGCGGCGGGCGGGGAGGGGGTCGTGCTGCTGGAGGCGACCGGACCCTACGCGCTGTCCGGGACCATCGCGACGCCCGATGGCGCGACCCTGCGGCTGGTGGCCGACCAGGGGGCCTTCCCGACGCTGGACATCGCGGGCGGGGTCACCTTCGCGCTGGGCCGCGGCGCCTCGGTGGAGCTCAACGGCCTGCGCCTGCAGGGCGGGCCGGCGCGCGTGGAGGGGCCGGGCGCGGGGGCCGCGCTGATCGACTGCACGCTGGTCCCGGGCCGGAGGCTGAACCGGCTGGGCGATCCGGTCGATCCCGGCGCGGTCGCGCTCGAGATGGCGGCGGCCGGCGCCTCGCTGGCCGCGGAGCGCTGCGTCCTGGGGCCGGTGCGCGTCGCCGCGGACGTGGACGCGCGCTTCATCGACTGCGCGCTGGACGCGGGCCGCCCGGACGCGACCGCCTACGCGCCGGAGGCCGGGGCGGAACGCGATGTCCTGCGCCTGAAGCGCTGCACGGTCGTCGGCCGGGTGGCCTGCGGCGCGTTCGGCGACGCGGCGCCGGCCGACAGCCCCTTCAAGGCGGCGACGGACGCCGGGGCGCGCTTCGCCACGACCGACACCCTCTTTCACGCCGCCGGGCCCGAGCCGGTGCGCGCGGCGCGCCGGCAGATCGGTTGCCTGCGCTTCTGCTACGTGCCCGAGGGCTCGCGCACGCCGCGCCGGCGCCGCTGCGTCTCGGCGCCGCCCCCCGTCTTCGCCAGCCGGCGATACGCCGACGCCGGCTACCTGCTTCTCGACCCGCGGACCTCCGAGGCGATCCTGCGCGGGGCGGAGAACGGCGGCGAGATGGGCGTATGGAACCGCGCCGCCCATCAGGCCCGCGACGACAACCTGCGCCGGGTGATCGGCGAGTTCCTGCGCTTCGGCCGGGAGGCGGGAGTGTTCCATGAGACCTGAGACGAGACCGCCGGCGCCCGCGCGCCGCACAGGGGCAGGGAGGACGAGATGAAGGGCGATTTCAGCCGCTGGACGGCGCCCAACGCGCGCGCGCAGGGCTATGCCGGCGTCCTGATGCAGCAGGGCCGGCTGCACACCGACGCCGACTGGAACGAGCAGGCGGAGCTGACCGCGCGCCGGGCCGAGACGGCGCTGGGCGACGTGATCGGGCGCTCGGGCGCGCCGAAGGAGGGCGGGGGCTTCCGCATCTCTCCCGCCGCTCCGCCAGGCGGCTTCGCGATCTCGGCCGGGCGCTTCCACCTCGACGGCGTGCTGATCGAAAACCCTCAGGCCACGACCTACGCCGACCAGGCCGCCCCGGTGACGCCGGAGGCGCTGAACGAGATCCTGGAGAACGGGCAGGAGGGGCTGGTCTATCTCGAGGCCTGGAAGGAGCACGTCACCGCGCTTGACGACGGCCGGCTGGCCGAGCCCGCCCTGGGCGGACCGGACACCGCCACCCGCGTCGCGATCCGCTGGCGCGTCGGCGTCATGCCCAGCCCCTTCGCGGACGCCGCCGCGCGCGAGGCCGCCATCCGTGACGCGCGCCGCGGGATCGCGCCCGACATCCCGGCCTGGCGGCCCGGAACCGGCGCGCTGATCGCCGGCACGGCCCCGCCCGAGGAGCTGGAGGACGACGCCGACTGCCTGATCCCCCCCGAGGCGGGCTATCTGAGCCAGGAGAACCAGCTCTACCGCATCGAGATCGTCCGGGGCGGATCGCGAGGGCAGGCGCGCTTCGTCTGGTCGCGGGAGAACGGCTCGGTCGTGGCGGGGCTGGCGCGCGACGAGACCGGCGCCTTCGTGCTGATCGGCGCGCGGGAGGACGAGGCGCTCGGCTTCGTCTCCGGCGGCTGGGTGGAGGTCAGCGACGCCGCCGACCGCTTCCGCGGGCAGGCCGGACGGCTGACCCGAATGACCCTGCAGGACGGGGTCGCCACGTTCAGCCCCGGCATCGGCGCCTTCGAGGACATGGTCGAGCCGAAGGTGCGGCGCTGGGATCACCCCGTGGCCAGCCCCGCGACCGGCCTGCCGCTGCGCGCCACGCCCACGGACCTCGAGCGCGGCATCCAGGTCAGCTTCGCCGACGGCCGCTACAGGGTGGGGGACTACTGGGTCGTTCCGGCCCGCGCGGCGACGGGGGCCATCGACTGGCCGCCCTGGCCGGCCGAGGCCGACGCGCCGATCCCCCCCTTCGGCTGGGGCCGGCGCTTCGCGCCGCTGGCGCTGGCCACCCGCTCGGGCGAAGGGGTCCGCAACATCGTGGACCTGCGCCCGCTGTTCCCGCCCCTGACCGGCCTGCAGGCGGAGGACGTGCATTTCGACGACGCCAGCTGCGAACTGGGGGCGGAGACGGTCCAGCAGGCCATCGACGCGCTGTGCCACCGCGGGCGCGGCAAGTGCACGATCTTCGCGCACGACGCCGCCGCCCTGCGCGCCGGCGTGGAGGCGCTGCGCCCCGGGCAGCACGCGCATATCTGCCTCGGCGAGGGCATGTTCCAGCTTCAGGCGACGCTGCGCCTGTCGGGCCTGGGCCATGTCACCGTCTCCGGCGCCGGGCCGCAGAGCCTGCTGACCGTGGGCGGCGACGAGGCCGCGCTGGAGATCGGGAACTGCGCCTCCGTCCGGCTGGAGGACTTCGCCGTCAACGGCGGCAGGGTCGGCTCCAGCGGACGCAGCCGCGGGCGGCTCGGCGCGATCACGGTGCGCGACTGCGGCGACGTGGCGGTGGAGCGGGTGAACGCCCGCTGCCGCGCCGGACCGTGGCGCCACGCCTCCTGCGTCGCCGTCTACGCGACGAACCGCTCCGGCCCGGTGCGCGTGCGCGACTGCCGCCTCACCGTCGGGCAGGGGCAGACCGGGGTGCAGATCATCGGCGCCGAACGCGCGCTGGTGGAGAACAACCGCATCCGCGCCGCCCGCGCCCCGCGGGACCTGGTGACCCGACGCCTGCGGGCGGACGGGGCGCTGGTCGCGGCGATCGCCCGCGGAATGATCCGGCTTCCCGCAGCGCCCGGGGCGTCAGGCGAAGCCGAAGCGGAGGCGCCCGCCCGCCCGGGCGCGGAAAACGCGCCCCCCGCGGCCGGGCGCCCGCGGGAGACGGCGGGCCGGCGGCTTTTTCGCCCCGTGCGCCGGGACGCCGCCCGCGAGGTCCGCGCGCGGGCGCCCGCGATGGGCGAGGTGACGCTGGCCGCGCACCCCTCGGTGGAGAGCGCCGTGACGGAGTATGTCGCGCGGGCGGATCTGAGCGGGATTCGCAGCTCCGCCGAGTTCAAGGCGCGCATGGTCAATGTCGCGAGGGAGGCGGTGCGCGCCGACGGCGCCGTGTCGGTCGGGGGCCGGGTCATCAACGGCTTCCGGGATTATGTGCGCCGCATCCCAACGGAGAGCTTCTTCTTCGAGGGCGTCGTGATCGCCGGCCCGCGGGTGGAGAGCGCCGAGGTCCTGGGCAACGACATTGACGGGGCCCAGAACGGGGTGCGGGTCGCCGCCAGCTCGCAGGTCGACCGCGTGCCGCCGAACTGGCGCAGCGCCGAGCCGGAGAACGTCGTCGCCCGCGCGGTCATCGAGCGCAACCGGGTCCGCCTGCTCCCGCCCGCGCCGGGTCTGCCGGCGCATGGCGTCTATCTGGGCCATGCCCGGGTCGCCGAGGTCAGCGCCAACGACGTGCGCGGGCCGGGGCGGGACGCCTCGGACACGCTCTGGTATGGCGTGCGCAGCTATGGCTGGCGCGGGCACATGCTGGCGATCTCGCGCAACGCCGCGGCCCATCTCGGCGTCGGGGTTTCGGTCATGCCGGATCTCGACACCGACAGCGGGCAGTGGTTCGTCACCGCCAACGGCGCGCTCGACGTCGAGGAGGCGCTGGAGCTGGCCCGGGGCGTGCGCGTCTGGCCGTGACGCGCCGCGGGTTTGACAAACCGGCGGGTCTGGCGGATCGTGGAAAACGACATTCATGCTCGGTCGAATGATCGTGGGTGGTATCCGCAGTCAGGCGAATGATCGTCAGGTTGCATGGGTTCGACTCCCGGTATGAGTGAGGATGAGGCGCGGGAGAAGCCGCGCCTCTTTCCATTTCGGGGGCCGCGACGGTCCAGCGGACGACCGAAGGCCTTGCGAAATGGCGGCTCTCAGGCGCGGGCGCGCAGCCTCTCCACCGCCTCGCGGGCCGTCATCCCCTCGGCGAGGCCCAGCGCGGCGGCCCGGGCGTTGACGCGGGAGATCACGCCGTCCGCCCAGGTGGAGCCCGCATCCCCGATCCGCGCGGAGGCGGCGGAGACCGTGAAGGCCGCCACGCCCCGCGCATCCAGCGCCGGCAGGCGCGTCACGCCCCAGTCGTCCGCCCCCATCCCCGCATCGTTGAAGGCGGCCGCGAAGGCCCGCACCTTCAGCGCCTTCGCCGGATCGCCGCCGATCAGCCCGCCATGGGAGCCGGTGAGCACGATCCGCCCGTCATCCTCGCCCGGCCGCACGAGGGCGGCGGAGTCGGCCAGCACGACCTCCGGCCCCGGCCCCGACAGCTCCGGCATCCGCCGCCCCTCCGCCGCGGGCGGCGCGACCGGGTCCGGCGCCAGCGGCGCCGCGCGCAGCAGCCGCGCCGCCTCCCGGCAGCTCATCCCCGGCCGCGCGCCGGCCGCGCGGGCCGGCGCGTTGACGCGGGAGATCACGCCGCGCGCCAGCATGTCCGCCGTCTCCCCGCTCTTCCGGGCGCGGCCTTGACCTGTCGCGCGTCGATACCGTGATGCAAACCGTGTCCGCCGTTTACGG
>JBNJGE010000011.1:0-33619 GCA_051747505.1 Pseudomonadota bacterium
GCGGGGCGAGGCGGCGCGGCACGCGCCGCGAGGGCCGCCCCGGCCCGTCCGCGGGGGCCCTTCAGCCGGCCGCGGCTCCGCGCGCCGCCCGCGCCCGGAACAGCGCGAAGAGCAGGCTGCACCCGGCCAAAAGCCCGACCGCCGCCCAGACCGGCGCCGCCGGCGCCCCCGTCGCGTCGCGCAGCGCGCCCGCGACCGGCGGCCCGACGGCCATCATCGCGTAATACACCGCCGAATAGATCCCCATCGCCGTCGCCCGCGCCTCGGGCCGCGCGGCCTCGGCCGGCAGCGTCATGATCACCCCCGCCGCCGGCCCCATCGCCAGCCCGATCGCCGCCAGCGCCGCCGGATGCGCCCCCGCCGGGCCGCCCAGCGCGAAGCCCGCCGCCAGCGCCGCGGCCCCCCAGAAGGCGGCATGGCTCAGCGCGTCCGGCCGGCCCGAGCGCGCCGCCAGCCACCCGCCCCCGGCGACCGAGACGATCGCCGCCCAGGTCACCAGGCTCGTCGCCGCCGCCGCGCCCACCGGCCCCGCGCCGCGCGCGATCAGCAGCCCCGGCCCGAAGGCCAGCAGCAGGATCAGCGCCAGATTATAGGCGCCCCAGACCACCCCCGCATGCAGCACCCCGCGCAGCTCCGCCCCGCGCGGCCACACGCTCCCCGGCCCCGCCGGCGCCGCCGCCCCCTCCGGCCGCCGCCAGACCGCCAGCAGCAGCGCCGCCGAGGCCGCGCACAGCGCCGCCGGCGCCGCCAGCGCCGCCTCCGTCCCGGCCGCCAGCGCCAGCGAGGGCAGCGTGACCATGGCCAGCGCGATTCCCGCCGGCCAGCTCGCCACCAGCACGCCCAGCGCCGTGGACAGCTCCGCGCGCCCCGCGAACCAGTCGATCGCCATCTTGGTGAGCATCACGTTGAGCCCCACGGCCCCGATCCCGGCGACCAGCCGCGCGGCCAGCATCGCCTCGAAACCCGCGCTCACCGCCCCCGCCGCGCCGCCCAGCGCCATCAGCGCCAGCCCGCCGGCGGCCACCCGGATGTCGCCCAGCCGCTGGCCCAGCCAGCCCCCGGCCAGCGCGGCCGCCGCGCCGGGCAGCAGATAGGCCCCCACCAGCGTCCCCAGCCCCGCCGCGCCCAGACCCGCCGCCGCGCGCAGCTCCGGGCCCAGCGCCGGAACCGACTGGAACTGCACCCCCATCGACACCCGCGCCAGCGTGAGCGCGGCCAGCACCGCCCAGCGCTCTCCCATTGCGCGCCTCCCCGCCCGGACGCTTCCTTCCCTAGCGTCAGGCTAGCCGCCCGCCCGCGGCGCCGTCCATCCCCGCCCCCCGAAACGCGTGCGGGGCCGCCCCCCCGGGCGGCCCCGCCGATGAATCACGTCCCGCGAGAGGGGTCGCGGGTCAGTGGAGCCGAGGCTCGATCTTCTCGATCTCCTCCTTCAGCTTGAGCTTCTCCCGCTTGAGGCGCTTGATCTCCAGGTTGTCGGCGCCCGGTCGGCGCTCCTCCTGTTCGATGAGCCGCCCGAGGTCGGCGTGCTTCCGCCTCAGCTGATCGAGGTGCCCGGCAAGGTTCATCGGCGTCCTCCTTCTGCTACCGACCCTTCGAAGGTAAGCGCGCCCGGCCCCCGGCGTCATCATAAATGCACGCAAGCGTGACCGGATTTTCGTGTGAATCCGAAACGCTCCGACGCGCCTCAGGCGCCCCGCGGCAGCCCCCGCTCCGCCAGCCGCACCCAGTAGCTCACCCCCAGCGGCATGATCTCGTCGTTGAAGTCGTATTCGGGGTGATGTAGCGGCGCGCTCTCCCCGTTGCCAATGAAGACGAAGGAGCCCGGGACCACCTGGCTGAAGAAGGCGAAATCCTCGCCCCCCAGCACGGCGGTGGCGTCCGCCTCCACGTTCTCCGGCCCCACCAGCTCCTCCATGACCGAGACTGCGAACTCCGTCGCCTCCCGGTCGTTGACGCAGACCGGATAGGCGTCGAGGCCCAGCTCCGCCTCCACCTCGACCCCCATCGCCTCGCCGATCAGCCGGCACTGCCGCTCCATCTCCCCGATCAGATGCCCGGCCAGCGAATCGTCCAGCACGCGGACCGTCCCCCACAGCTCCGCCTCGCCGGGCAGCACGTTGTAGGCCGACCCGGCCGCGAACCTCGTCACCGAGATCACCGCCGGGTTCATCGGGTCCCGCCGGCGCGAGACGATCGACTGGAACGCCCCCACCAGCTCCGACCCCGCCACGATCACGTCGTCGGCATACTGCGGCATCGCCGCATGCCCGCCGCGCCCCCGGATGCGGATCACGAAGCGGTCCGCATAGGCCATCGCCGGCCCCGAATTGGTCCCGAACATGCCCGCCGGCCGATGCGGGAAGTTGTGCATCCCGAACGCCGCGCGCACCGGCCAGCGCTCCAGCAGCCCGTCCTCGATCATCGCCTTGGCGCCGCCGCCCCCCTCCTCGGCCGGCTGGAACACGAAGACCAGCGTGCCGTCGAAATTGCGCGTCTGCGCCAGGTGCTTCGCCGCCCCCAGCAGCATCGAGGTGTGCCCGTCATGCCCGCAGCCATGCATCCGCCCCGGATTGCGCGAGGCCCAGGGCAGCCCCGTCATCTCCTCCATCGGCAGCGCGTCCATGTCCGCGCGCAGCAGCAGGCGCCCCTCCCCGCCCTGCGCCGGCCCGTTGGCCCCGTGCAGGATCCCGACCACGCCGGTCCTGCCGACGCCCGTCTCCACCTTGTCGAAGCCCCAGCCCGTCAGCTTCTCCGCCACGATCCCGGCGGTCCTCACCTCCTCGTAGGCGATCTCCGGATGCTGGTGGAAATCGCGGCGCCATTCCGTCAGCTCCTCGGCGAGCGCGGCGATGGAGTTGGGCACGGGCCTGTTCATGGCAATCCTCCCCTGGGGTCGAGCGTCAGCGCCCCCGCCTCGCGCAGCGCCGCGCGCGCGGGGGCCGAGAAATCCTCGGCGTCGGCGCCATGCGCCGCGCCCTCGTGCAGCGCCAGGGGCCAGAGCAGCGAAAGCGCCCCGCGCGCGCCCTTGCGCGCCTGGACGATCACCCGCCCCGCCGCGCGCCCCTCGCGCCCGGCCAGGGGCAGCACCCGCGCATCCCCCGCGCGCCCCTCCAGCGCCGCGAGGATCGCCCCCAGCCGCTCCGCCCGGTGGATCAGCGTCAGCCGCCCGCCCGGGCGCACGCGCCGCAGCGCCGCCGCCACCCACTCGGCCGCGCCGATCGCCTCCCGATGCGCCAGGTCCCGCCCCGCATCCGGCGCCGCCGGCGAGGCCTCCGCGTGCCAGGGCGGATTCGTGATCACATGATCGAAGACCAGCCCCTTCACCTCCCCGGGCGGGTCCGCCGCATCCCCCTCATGCACCGCCATCGCCAACCCGGCCCGCCGCGCGTTGCGCCGCGCCAGCTCCGCATAGGCCGGCTGGAGCTCCACCCCGTGCAGCTCCGCCCCCGGAACCCGCGCAGCCAGGCACAGCGCCGCCGCCCCCGCCCCGCAGCCGAGGTCCAGAACCCGCTCCCCCGCCTTCGCCGGGCAGGCCGCGGCCAGCAGCACCGGGTCCGTCGCCGCCCGATACCCCCGGCGCGGCTGCCACAGCCGCACCCGCCCGCCCAGCAGGGCGTCGTCGGTCAGCTCCTCCTCCGCGAAGGGCGCCGCCCTCACGCCGGCGCCTTTGAAAGGAAAAGCAACCTTCGCGACGCGCCCCGCTCCGCAACACCGCCCGAAACAGGCGCAGCGCCCATGATGGCGCCTCCGCGACGACCGACCGTTCGCCGCGCGCGCAAATTAATTCCCCAAGTATACTTCCCAATCAAAGGTGAAATACAGAGCCCCCGGCGCCCGCGTGCCAATTTCTGGCGCGCCCGCACTGCCGTCATCTTTTGCAAGACCGAAGGGCCAGACCCGAAACAAGACATCCACGCCCCGGCGCTCGTCCACCGCGCCGCCCGCCGCCTCACCCTCGCGGCTCCCGGCTCAGCTCCTTCTCCAGCCCGTTGTCGCGCAGGATCGCACGCGCCCGGAAGGCGTCCGCCCGCGCCACCATCAGGCGGCGCGGCAGCACCCCGATGCTCCCCTCCAGCACGCTCGTGTGGACGTCGAACTCGAAGCAATCTATATCCTCCCCCCGCAGCAACGCCGTGGCGAAGGCGATCAGGGCGGGGTCGGTGGTGCGGATGATCTCTTCCATGCCTCAATGCTTAGCCGCCCCGCCGCCGCCCGTCGAGGCTCGCCCGCAGGGCCCCCGGGCCCGCGCCGCCGCCCGTGAACCGAAGCCGAGGCCCGCCCCGTGACCGCCTCCCTCCCCGCGACCAACCCCGAGGCCGCCCGCTCCGCCTTCGACCGGCTCTCCGCCCTCGTCGCCGGGGACCTGGAGCAGGTGAACGCCCTGATCCGCGAGCGCATGGTCTCCGACCACGCCCCCCGCATTCCGGAGGTCACCCGCCATCTGGTCGAGGCCGGCGGCAAGCGCCTGCGCCCCATTCTCACCCTCGCCTCCGCCCGCCTGTGCGGCTACGAGGGCGACCATCACATCCGCCTCGCCGCCACTGTCGAGTTCATCCACACCGCCACGCTCCTCCATGACGACGTGGTGGACGAGAGCGACCGCCGCCGCGGCCGCCCCACCGCCAACCTGCTGTGGGACAACAAGTCCTCCGTGCTGGTGGGGGACTACCTGTTCTCCCGCTCCTTCCAGCTGATGGTGGAGGCCGGCTCCCTGCGCGTGCTCGACATCCTCGCCAACGCCTCCGCCGTGATCGCGGAGGGGGAGGTGATGCAGCTCGCCACCGCCAACGACATCTCCACCGGCGAGGACGCCTATCTGCGCATGATCCACGGCAAGACGGCCGCGCTCTTCGCCGCCGCCACCGAGGTCGGCGGGGTCATCGCCGCCGCGCCGGAGGCTCAGGTGGAGGCCCTGCGCGCCTATGGCCGCGCGCTGGGCATGGCCTTCCAGATCGTCGACGATGTCCTCGACTACGGCGGCAGCGCCGCGGCGCTGGGCAAGAACACCGGCGACGACTTCCGCGAGGGCAAGGTCACCCTGCCCGTCCTCCTCGCCGCCGCCCAGGCCCCCGACGCCGAGGCCCGCGCCTTCTGGAGCCGCGTCATCGAGCGGCGAGAGCAGACCGGGGACGATCTCAGGCACGCCGTGCGCCTCATGCAGCGAAGCGGGGCCCTCGCCGGCTCGGAGGACCGCGCCCGCGCCTATGCGCAGGAGGCCCGCGAGGCCCTCGCCGAACTCCCTCCCTCCGACCTCCGCGCCGCGCTGGGCGACATCGTCGAATTCGTGGTCGCCCGCCTGAACTGACTCGCGCCCGCCCGATCCGTGCGGCTTGCAGCCGGCCCGCCGCGGCCACATGGTTCCCCGCGCCGCCCGCGGCTCCGGCCCCGCCCTGACGAGACGATCCCATGCAGCCCATCCGCGAATGGCGCATCCATGTCGGCGCGCACAAGACGGCGACGACGCATTTCCAGGACGCGCTCGCCGCCCGTCGCGAGGCGCTGCGCGCGCTCGGGGTCGATTTCCTCCCCCGGGACGCCGTTCGGGGCGCGCGGCCGCTGCCCTCCGCGGCCTCCCGCCGGTTCCGTCTGGAATGGCCGCCGCGGCGCGACCCGGGCCGGACGCTCGCCCGGCTCCGCTCGGGCCCCGACAGGATCGCTCTGTCGGAGGAGAACATCCTCGGCGTCTCCGGCGATCTGCTGAGCTGGCCCTTCTACCCCCGGCTCGCCCGCCGGCTGCGCCCCTTCGACAGTCTCGCCGACGGCGCGGAGCTGACCCTCTTTCTCTCCGTCCGCGGCTTCGAGGGCCTCCTGCCCTCGGCCTACGCCCAGGCGCTGCGGACCCGTCCCGTGCCGGGCGGCTTCGGCCCCATCGCGGCGGCCGCGCTCGACAGCCCCCCGAGCTGGCTGGAGCTCGTCCGCCGCATCGCCGCCGCCGCGCCCCGCGCCCGCCTCCGCGTCTGGCGTTTCGAGGACTACCTGACCCGCGAGCAGGAGATCCTCTCCCGCTTCTGCGGCGTGGCGGCGCCGCCCGCCGACCGGCTGCCCCCGCCGGATTTCACGCGCACGCCCTCCGCCCGCGCCGTCGCCCGGATCGAGGCCCTCTCCCCCCTCCTGCCCCGCGCCCTCCACAAGATCGCGGCGCGGCGGATCATCGCGTCGGACGGGAGCGACGAGAAGTTCAGCCCCTTCTCCCCGTCCCAGCGGAGCCTCCTGCGCGAAGCCTGCGAGGAGGACCTCGCCCGCCTGCAGCGCGAGCTCCCCGGCGTCCTGATGACCGTCGACGACTGACCTCGCCGCTCTGTCCGGGCGTTCCGTCGCGCCGGCCTGATCGCCTTCATTGACGATCGCCAGGAGGAGCATGGGGTCGCGCCGATCTGCCGGCTGCTGCCGATCACCTCGCCAGGCGGACGGAGCCGTGGCGCAGACCGAGCGGGCGCGACGGGACGATGCTCTGCGCCCGGAGATCCAGCGCGTCGTCGAGGGGAGCTTCGGCGTCCACGGCGTGCGGAAGGTCTGGCGGCATTCGCTACACCGAGCGCCTCGCGAGGCAGGCATAGAGCCTTCGGTCGGCAGCGTCGGGGACAGTTACGACGACGCCCTGGCCGAGAGGATCAACGGCCTGTTCAAGGCCGATGTCATCCACAGACGCGGGCCATGGCGAAACTTCGAGGCCATGGAGTTCGCCACGCTGGAATGGCGCGACTGGTTCAACAACAGCCGCCTGCTCGAGCCGACCCGAAACATCCCGCCCGCCGAGGCCGAGAAACCCTGCTGCGCCGAACTGGAGACGCGCTCCGCGGCAGCGTAGGATTCAAACCAAACCGCCCCCGGGAAACCCGGCGCGGTTTAAAGGTATTGGGAGAGGTTGGTACCGACGCCCCGACTCGAACGGGGGACCCCCAGATCCACAATCTTAAGTCTGGCAGTTTCCGAAAGTCTCGCCTGCTTGCGAAAGGCTTCGCAAAGCGCATATATATTAAGCGTTTGATGGCGATCTCTCTGCCGCTCGGCATGCCGTGGTTTCGCGTTGCGTTTTGGACCCGTGCTGGACAGGCGTTGGAAAAAAGGACTGGGCTCATGGCGGGGCGAAAGGCGAAGTTGACCCAACGGGTTGCCGAGGCGGCGAAGGCCGAGGGGCGGCGCTATCACGTTACGGACTCCGAAATCCCGGGTTTCCGCCTCCACGTCACTCCCGGCGGCAAGAAGGCATGGTACCTGGCCTATCGCCTCGGGGGCGGACGGGGGGCGACCCAGCGCGAGCCGAAGATTGGCGACTGGCCGGCCATGAAGGCCGAGGCCGCGCGAAATATCGCCGAGGACTGGTTTGCGGACGTTCGAAAGGGGGGCGACCCCGCAGGCGAGCGCAAGGCTAGACGTAGCGCGCCGCGCATGAGCGCTCTATTCGACCGTTACCTCGCGGACCATGCGCGCCCGCACAAGAAGGCCTCCAGCCTGGAAGAGGATGAGCGGCTTATCCGCGACTACCTCCGCCCAGCCTTCGACAAGCGGAAGGTCGCCGAGATAACACGAAGCGACGTTGCGGCCTTCCATAGCGGGCTGGAGGCGAAGCCCTATCGCGCCAACCGCTCGCTCGCCCTTCTCTCAAAGGCGTTCAACCTTGCCGAGCTGTGGGGGTGGCGGGCGGATGGCTCGAACCCGTGCCGGCACGTCCGGAAGTATGCGGAGACGAAGCGCAAGCGGTTCCTGTCGCCGGCCGAACTGGCGGCGCTTGGGGAGGCGCTGCGGGCGGCCGAGCAGGATGGTTTCGTGACGGTCGAGCGCGACGGGAAGGCAAAGCGCGTTCCCATCATGCCTTCCGCCATCGCGGCGATCCGGCTTCTGGTTCTGACCGGCGCACGCAAAAGCGAGATCCTGGGGCTGCGCTGGGAATGGGTGGACTTCGAGGCCGGGCGGGCGAACCTTCCGGACAGTAAGACGGGCGAAAAATCCCTGATGCTGCCTCCGCCCGCGCTGGAAATTCTCGCCAACCTGCCGCGCCTCGACGGAAACCCCCACGTCGTCACCGGCCGGAAGGCCGGCGGGCCGCTGGTCAACCTAAAGGACCCTTGGCTCGCTCTCCGTGAAGCGGCTGGACTGACCGATGTTCGCATCCACGATCTGCGGCATTCATTCGCCAGCGTTGGGGCGGCTGGTGGAACCTCCCTCCCGGTGATCGGCGCGCTTCTCGGGCATACCCAGCCGAGCACAACTGCGCGCTATGCACACCTCGCCGATAACCCGCTTCGCGCTGCTGCAGCCGATATCGGTGGACAGATCGCGGCGGCGATGGAGGGGGGAGGCAATCGGAATATTGTGCGTCTCCGAGGCAGCCGCGATTGACGCTTCGCTGCGTTCCCCCTGTGGAACGGAGGCGTCCCGACGCCAAGGGGGGCCTCGCGCAGAAAAAGGGGGTTGCACGCGATGTCCGTCGAGTTTAAGCGGATATGAAGACTGGGAGAGTGCGCCCCGGGCAACCGCTCGGGGCATTTTTGTCTCAGCGGCACGGCCTCGATCCCGCCCAGCCGCAACCGCGACTGATCCTGACCAGTCGCACTGCCTATTGCCCAAGGCATTCTGAAAACTCGGCGAAGCGTAATGCTCTGTAAGAGGGTTGCGCGCTAGTACGAGTTGAAGTACGGCAGAAATTTAGATCTGAATAGTGCGCCCTACGGAAATCCCGTGGGGCGTTTTCCATTTCAGGCCGGCACTTGAGCCGCGCCTGAAAAGCCAGCCCGATCCGGGCCAACCTCCGCCAGCGCAAGAAATCGAGCAGATATGACGCCCCGGTCGGAGACGGCTCGGGGCTTTTTTGCGTTGGCCTCCTCAATCACTGGAGCAGATCAATGAAGACTGATCGCGCCGGGCGTTCGCCCGACTACCTTCCCGTGTCCGATTCCCAGAGGACGGGGGCCGCCAGCGGCAAAGCCCTGCTGAGCCGTGACGATATCGAGTGGGAGTACGGCCTGACGCGCCGCTTCCTGGAGATCGCCGCTCATCGTGGCGACGGCCCTCCCTTCATCAAGATCTCCCGCCGTTGCGTTCGATACCGCCGCACTGACCTCGAAGCGTGGCTCGCGGCGAGAACGGTTGAGTAAGGGAGGCGCGACGAATGACCGATAGAAAGAACCCCGGCGCGCTGGCAGGCGCGGCCGGGGCTCGGGCTTGTCACGCTTCCGAGGCTGACACCCGGGAGTCTAACCCAAACAGGCTTCATTGCCAAGGGCTTAGCGGCGGCGACCTCCTGAGTTGGCAGGCCGCGCGCGTAATGCACGCATACCCGGTCGGGCTCGCGCTTGCGCGGGTCATCGCCGGAGCGGCCTTCGGCGACGGAGGCGAGCCATGACGGAGCGCGATCTCCCGACAATCTACGTCATCCCTGCCGGCGGCGAATGGTTGGTTCACGAATTGGACGCGAGCGAAGACTCGGGCGTTCTCTTGGCGACCGCCGAGACGAAGGCCGAGGCCACCGCCGCCGCCTATGAGGCGCGCCGCCGCGAATATCCGCGCGGCGCTCGCATCGAAATTCCCGGAGACGACGAATGAACGCGCATGAGCCTAACGGGCTGGCGGCCGCGCTACGGCTGGCCGAGGCCGGCATTCCCGTATTCCCCTGCGATGGCCATCCCAAACCCGCGGACGCCGCCCGCTACCCCGGCGAACCGGGCAAGGGGCCTTTGACGCCGCGCGGCTTCTACGATGCGACGACGGACCCCGAGCAGCTGCAGAAATGGTGGACCCGGTGGCCGGACGCTCTTCCGGCAGTCCCGATGGGACCGACCTCGGGCCTCTTCGCCGTGGATTGCGACTTGTGCGACGAAACCGGCGAGACGCTGGGCGAGGCGAGCCTCGAAGGGCTGGGCATCACGGCCGCGCGCCATCCTTACTTCATGCCCAGCAATTCCGGCGGCGGACACCTTTTCTACCGCTGGCGCGAGGGGCTTCCCGGCAACTCCACGAAGAAGTTGCCAGGCGTCGATATCCGCTCGCAAGGTGGATACGTCATAGCCTGGCGCGCGGATATTCTCGCGGCCGCAGCCCAGGACCCAGATCTTGCGGAGCCGCCGGCGGCCCTTCTCGGCGCGCTCGCCGAAGCGAAGCGCGACAAGGCTGCCGAAGGCTCGGAGCGGTTGCGCGACTTCAATTCTGCGCCCTCGGGCGGGGATCTCGCATCCGCATGGGCCGAGGCCGCGCTGGCGGACGAAATCGCCAAGCTGCGCAGCACCGCGAAGGGCGGCCGCAACAACGCAGTGAACGCGACCGCCTTCTCGCTGGGGCAAATCGTGGCCGGCGGGCACCTCGACCGAGAGCGAGTAGAGGCGGAGATATGGGCGGCCGCGCAGGTGAACGGGGTGGCAAAGGAAGAGCCCCGGGAAACCCGGGCCTCGATTGCAAGCGGCCTGAATGCGGGCATGGTCGACCCCCGGGGGCCGAAGGATGCGCCGCCCGCCAGGACGTCCTGCGAAGCGGCAGAGTGGCCAACCCCCGACATGTCCCTCTTGCGCCCGGAGCGCGGGGTCGCGCCGGAGTTGTCGCTCGAAGCCGTTTTCGGGCCGATCTGGGCGCACTGGATCGCCGCCGCGGCCGACGCGAAGGGCGCGCCACCCGACTACGTGGCGGCGGCCCTGATAGCGACTGCAGGCTCGCTCATCGGCAATGCGCGATGGGTCTCGCCGTGGAGAGGCTGGAGCGAGCCGCCGATACTCTGGGCGATGCTGATCGGCGCGCCCAGCGCCGGCAAGTCTCCGGCTCTCGACGCCGCGCTTGCGCCGCTGCGCACCCTCGAAAAGAACGTCAGACGCGCGGCCGAGATCGAGCGCGTGGCATGGGCGGAGCGCGCCGAGACTGCGGACCTCGCGCTTGCGGCGTGGAAGGCCGACGCAACCAAGGCCCTGAAGGCGAACGAGGAGCCGCCCACGAAGCCCGATGCTGCCGACGCCGGCCCGGAGCCGCATGTTCCCCGCCTGTCGGTGAATGATGCGACCGTTGAGCGGCTGAGTGTTATCCTCGAACGGCAGCCGCGCGGTGTGCTCGCTATGCGGGATGAGCTGGCCGGGTGGCTTTCCAACATGAGCCGCTACGCAAATGGCGGATCGGACAAACCGTTTTGGCTTGAAGCCTATGGCGGCCGCCCCTTCACGGTGGAGCGCATGAGCCGGGAGCCGGTGCGTATCGACAGGCTCACGGTCGGTGTTCTCGGCGGAATCCAGCCAGACCGGCTGGCTAGCCTTCTGATCCGGGCCGACGACGACGGGACGCTCGCTCGGCTTCTCCCTATCTGGCCGGACCCTGCGCCCATCAAGCGGCCCCATTCGGCGCCCGATGACGCCTTTGCGGAAGAAGCTTTCGCACGGCTCTACGAACTTGCCATGCCAACCGACGAGGCCGGCGACCCACGCCCGTGGTTCGTGCCCTTCGCGGAGTCGGCCCGGGATATCCTCGACCAGTTCCGGCGCTGGGCTCGCGAGGAAGAGACAGGCGAGTCCGGCTTGCTGGTTTCCTTCATAGGCAAGACCCCCGGCATGGCCGTGCGACTGGCGCTTGTGCTCGCCCATCTGGACTGGACGACCCGGCCGGACATGCGCCCGCCCGAGGAAGTGACCGCAGATCATTTCGGCCGAGCGGCCCACTACGTCTCCGAGTATGCCGTCCCGATGGCTCGGCGGGCATATGCAGAAGCCTCTGCCCCGGCCGAGGAGCGCGCGGCCCAGCGGCTTGCCCGGCTTATTGTCGAACAGCGTTGGGACGCGTTCACGATGCGGGACGTGACGCGGCGGGAGCGGCAGGGGCTCAGGCGTAATGCCGACGTCGAGCCGGCGCTCGACGTACTCACCCAAGGCGGATGGCTGCGCTCCCAACAGCCGGCCTCGGGGCCGAAGGGCGGACGCCCGCAACGCGTCTTTCATGTGAACCCGGCGGTCAGGGGGCGATCGTGAGCCGGTGGCTTGAGGCAGCATGGCGGGCCGGGCAGCGGTCCGCCCCCCTCTCGCCGAAACCGACAGAACCGACGAAACCTCCTGTGGGGCCGGTTTCGTCGGTTTCGTCGGTTTTGTCGAAGGGGGAAAACCACCAATGCGAGGCCGGCGGCGACGATCTGGAGCGCTCGCCCGGTTCGACGGCTGAGGCCGCTGGCTTGCCGTGCGACGATGAGCGAGTGCTCGCAGCAATCCGAACCGGAAATCGCCGCCCTGGCCCGGCTGCGCTGGCGGCCGGACTCGGAGCAACACGCACCTATCAGGCAATCGATCGGCTGATTGCATCAGGCCGGGTAGCTCAGGCCCGCGACGGCATGCTGACGGAGGCAGTGATATGACCAGTGGCAAGACGAAGAGCAAAGGTGCTCCAGAGAAGCCTTATCAACCGACACCTCGCGAGCGCGAGGTAATGGGGCGGCTGCTGGAGCACCGCGAAAAGTCGCCCAACATGGTGCTCAAGGCGAAGGGCGACAGGACCGTATCCTTGAGCGTGACGCATGAGGACGAGACCACCGGGAAAGTCATGCTCCTGGACACGCTGGGGTCGCGCGAGCTGGCTTTCCTGGAGCCGTTCCTGACGCAGCTCATCAATGCGGTGAGCAAGGGCGGCGAGGCTGACGAAGCCGCGGCCAACTTCCTGCTGGCCGTCGTCAAGGACGCGGAGCCCCGCGACCAGATGGAGGCGATGCTGGCAGCGCAGATGGGCGCGGTGCACATGGCGATGATGCAGGCCTCGCGGCGGCTGCAGAACGCGGATCTGCTACCGCAGCATGACAGCGCGCTGAAGGCGATGGACAAGCTGGCACGGACGTATGCGCAGCAGATGGAGGCTCTGAAGCGCTATCGGACCGGCGGCGAGCAGAAGGTGACGGTGCAGCACGTGACTGTGAATGACGGCGGGCAGGCCGTCGTGGGGGACGTCAACCGGGGAGGGGGTGATGGCTAAACGTGACGCCAACCCCATGCGCAAGGCTCACGAGGCCCCGCGTTGCACGGCGCGCTCGAAGCGGACTGGCCTTCCTTGCCGCGGGCCTGCGGTCCGTGGGTCGAATGTATGTCGCATGCACGGCGCGCGAGGCGGGGCACCGTCGGGGCCGCGGAATGGAGCCTGGCAGCACGGTGAGCGGTCCGCAGCGAACGAGGCTGAGAAGCGTGCGCTGGCAGCGCTTCTAGGCGAGGCAAGGAGGGTACTGGACCGGTTGGGCTAAATGTGGTCGGGCGCTAACCGCTGTGGAATCCGCGCGCGCCGTGGGATCGGCTCGACCGGCTCGGGGCGGCCTATTCTCGCCATGCCCCCAGCGCCGTGACGGCGGAGGCGATTGTCTATCGGGGTGCCCGCGGAGCCGCCATGCGCCACCTCAAGCGCTCTAAAGCCGTTGGGGCGGCGCTACCTTGGGAGGGCCGGAATGAAATTCGGGCTACGCAATCTGCGCGCGTGCCATGCGGAGAAAAATGCGGCGCTGCCTCGGGACGTCCTCGCGTGCATGCTCGATCTGTTCAACGGCCTGCCTGGGCCGCCAGCGACGGCGGCGTCAGCATGATCGGAGAGCACGTCATCGCCAGTCGCGGCTTCTGCGGCGGCGGGGAAGGTGTGTCCGGCGTCCGGACATCCCACCGCAGACGCTGCGTTGCGGAGCCGGCAAGCCATCGATTCGGCGCGGTTCACGGCCAACGTGGCAAAGATGAGGCAGTTCTTCGCTTGATCGGGCTCCTCGGTGGCGGCAACCTTTACGACGGAACCGCAACCGGAAAATCTGTGATGAAGGTTGATCAGGAAAGCCGCAATGCCACTCATAATTATAGCCGCAATTATCTTTTTCGTCATTCAAAGCGACATAATCGAAGAAATACTGGCATCTAGCAAGTCTATTTCTGAAGTCACATGTGATGATATCGAAGCGCTTGCGGAGAAGCAGACGTTTCAAAACGTTTTTGGCGGTGAGATTGATGTCATCAAAATCACTGGAACGTATGAACACTCAAGAAATGAGACGGCAGTGAGATGTATCGGTGAAGCACATCTTTCTAATGGCAGAGTACAGACGTTGGTGATGAGGGCCTATGACGACTCAGAGGGTGATCGGCTGTATGAATTCCGGTCGCAATAGGGATTTTGTAGATACGGCCACTGCTACATTTCAGCAAGCTTGAAGGCACCGTGCCGGCCGGCCAATCCTCTCGCTGCTCGCCGATCCGCAGCCCGTACCAAAGCTTCACGATACGCTGATGGCTCATACTGATACCGTGCGCGACGTGAATTGGCCGCAGCCGGCAGCCGGAAAGTAGACACCGGCTGCGGCACCCTAAGCCTAGGCGCTCGGCCTTAGTTTCAAATTTCAAACTGACCCACTACGCGCCTGGCGGGCGCGTTGACCTGAATAGGGCGGGGTGCTCTTGATGAACGCCATCAAGGGAGGGCAGACCCAAAGTGACCCCGGCCGAATTCATCGCCAAATGGACGGCCTCGCCGAAACGCGAGCGCGTCGATTCCCAGCCGCATTTCCTCGACCTTTGCCGCTTGCTCGAAATCGAAGACCCCGCGACGGCCGATCCGGCGCATGACTGGTTCACCTTCGAGAAGGGCGCATCGAAGACCACGGGCGGCAACGGCTGGGCCGATGTGTGGCGGCGCGGCTGCTTCGGCTGGGAATACAAGGGTGCGGGTGGCGACCTCGACGCCGCATTTCGGCAACTGCTGAATTATTCTGTCGCTCTGGAAAATCCGCCACTGCTGATCGTCTCCGACATGGAGCGGTTCCGCATCCATACCAACTGGACCAACACGGTTCAGGAAACTCACGAATTCCGCCTTGAGGACCTTGCCGACGCGAAATGGCGCGATCTGCTGCGCGCCTGCTTTCTCGACCCGGAGTCGCTCCGCCCGCGGAAGACCCGTCAGACCCTAACCGAGGAAGCCGCTTCGAAATTCGCGGCCCTCGCGTTGCGCTTGCGCCAGCGCGGCCATGATCCGCAGACGGTGGCGCATTTCGTGAATCGCCTGGTGTTCTGCATGTTCGCCGAAGATGCGGGGTTGCTGCCCAACAAGATGTTCCAGCGAATGCTGGAGCATTGCCGGACTTCGCCGCAGGATTTCCAGATCCACGCCCGAACGCTCTTCGCCGCCATGAAGGATGGCGGAATGGTAGGGTTCGAGCGTGTGGAATGGTTCAATGGCGGGCTCTTTGACAACGATGAGGCGCTTGCCCTCGAAAAGGGAGACGTCGCGGAGCTGCTTTCCGCCGCTCGCCTCGACTGGTCGGACATTGACCCCTCCATCCTCGGAACGCTTTTCGAGCGCGGCCTCGACCCGGACAAGCGGTCCCAGCTCGGCGCGCATTACACCGACCGCGACAAGATCATGCAGATCATCAAGCCGGTCGTGATCGAGCCCCTGACCATCGAATGGGCCGACGCGAAAGGGAGGATTGAAGCGGCCCTTGACAAGGCTTCGAAAGCCTCCGCCAAGGGCACGCGCACGCGGGCGCTGAAGGAGGCCGACGCAGCCAAGCTAGGCTTTCTCGACCGTCTGTCGCGCTTCCGTGTGCTCGATCCGGCCTGCGGATCGGGAAACTTCCTCTATCTGGCGCTTCTGGCGCTCAAGGATATTGAGCATCGCGTGAACCTAGACGCCGAGGCGCTGGGCCTTCAGCGCGAGTTCCCGCGTCTCGGCCCGGAGTGCGTGCGGGGGATCGAGCTGAACCCTTACGCCGCGGAGCTGGCGCGCGTCTCTGTCTGGATCGGGGAGATCCAGTGGATGCGCCGCAACGGCTTCGAGGCGACGCGCAACCCGATCTTGCGCCCGCTGGAGACCATCGAATGCCGCGACGCGGTGCTGACGGCGGAGGGCGCGCGCGCGGACTGGCCCGACGCGGACGCGGTGGTGGGCAATCCGCCATTCCTCGGCAACAAGAAGATGATCGCGGAGCTGGGCGAGGACTACGCGACCGCCCTGCGCCGCGCATGGTCGGGCGTTCCGGGCGGTGTCGATCTGGTTGCCTATTGGTTTGCCAAGGCTTGGGAGATGATCGCGGCTGGCCGCGTGACCCGCGCCGGGCTGGTGGCAACGAATTCCCTTCGCGGCGGCGCGAACCGGGAGGTTCTCAAGCGCATCGTTGGGGGCGGGCGCATCTTCGAGGCCTGGAGCGACGAAAGCTGGACGGTGGAAGGTGCCGCGGTGCGTGTGTCGTTGGTGTGCTTCGATGGCGCAAAGGACGGCCCCGCCCGGCTTGATGGGCGCAAGGTGGAGGAAGTGTTCTCAGACCTCTCGGCCAGCGCGACCGGTCTCGATCTCACAAAGGCCCAAACCCTGAAAGAGAATGCAAATCTTACGTTCCAAGGCTTCAAGTTTGGTGGGCCTTTCGAGATTGATGGCGGCCTCGCACGAGAATTGCTCAAGGCCCCCGTGAACCCTAATGGGCGCGGAAATTGCGATGTTATTCGCCGATGGTTCAACGGCATGGATATCACTCGCCGCGTCTCGGAGCGGTGGTGCATCGATTTCGGCTTGATAGCTTCGGAGGCAGATGCGGCGCTCTATGAACGGCCGTTTGAACGTTTGAAAAGCCAATGGGCCGCCGAAAACGCTCGCCTCGAAAGTGAAGAAAAAAGGCCGCTGCGTTACGGCGAACCGAAGACGCGCGCCACATGGTGGATTCACCAGAGGCCGCGACCGGAACTCCGCTCAGGCCTTGCCGGACTGTCGCGATTCATTGCAACGCCGGAAGTTGCAAAGCACAGACTGTTTGTCTGGCTTAAAGGCGGAATGCTCGCCTCCGGTTCCGTCTATTCAATTGCTCGTGACGACGATACTACGTTCGGCATCCTGCATTCGTGCATTCATGGAGTTTGGGCATTACGCATGGGGACGTCGCTTGAGGATCGCCCCCGATACACGCCCTCAACGACCTTCGAAACCTTTCCCTTCCCTGATGGTCTCGCCCCGACCATCCCCGCCGCCGACTACGCCGCCGATCCGCGCGCGCAGGCGATTGCTGCTGCTGCCGCTCGCCTGAACGAACTGCGCGAGGCTTGGCTCAATCCGTCTGACCTGGTGGAGCGTGTTTCCGAGGTGGTTTCGGGTTATCCGGACCGAATCCTGCCCAAGGACGAGGCCGCTGCGAAGGAACTGAAGAAACGCACCCTCACCAACCTCTACAACGCCCGCCCTGCCTGGCTCGATCATGCCCATAAGGCGCTCGATGAGGCGGTGGCCGATGCCTACGGTTGGGGAGACGATTGGCGTGCGGGCCGGCTGGACGATGATGAGATTCTCGCCCGGCTATTTGCTCTCAACCAGAAGCGCGCAACGGCCGGCGGCTAGAGATGGAAGGCTCTCAAGCGATCCTTATCGCGGGATTGATCGCAGGCGGCCTTTTGGCGCTGGGGATCGCGCTGGTTCTGATCGCATGGGTGGTGCGCGGCGCCTTGGAACTCTTCGGCATGGCGGCCGCTCAGGGCTTTGTCGGCCTTGTGGCCTACGTGGCCGCCTGGGTCTTCTTGCTGCCGGTGATGGCGGTCGCTTCGGGCGTGATCGGTTTCTTCGCCTGGCGGATGAATCGAGCCGAGGAAAAGGCGCAATCCGCTCAGGAGAAGCCGAGGCGGAAGAAGCGCGCGCCTCCCCCCGACGATCCTTATGAGCGTCACCTCTGGGCCAATCGCTTGCCGCCATACGACAAGGATTGAGTCGTCGGCGTCGCGCTGAAATCCGGGCTGGTGTTGGGGCGGTGTTGGACAAGGCGCTAGCCGCTCAAGCCTTCGCGGCGTAACCTCTTGGAAAGGTTGGTACCGACGCCCCGACTCGAACGGGGGACCCCCAGATCCACAATCTGGTGCTCTAACCAACTGAGCTACGTCGGCACGCGTGCGGGTCGATAGCGCCGCCGGAGGCGCGATGCAAGCCCCTGCGCCCGCCCGCGTCTTGCGCTCGGCCGCGACCGGCAGTAGCAGGGCGCGCGCCGGGCAGCGAAGGACCGAAAGTCATGGGCATCGATTCCGAAAGCGACATCTCCGCAAGCCTGCAGATCGGCCCGACGACCGAGGGCCAGGTCCGCATCTATGTGGAGGGAGAGGGGTTCTCCCTCCCGCTCGACTTCGAGCCCGAGGAGGCCGACGAGATCGCCGAGGAGCTTCGCGGCGCCGCCGAGCGCGCGCGCGAAATCGCCCGGGGCGGCAAGCGCGGCGGCGACGGCAAGGGCAAGCGGAAGCGCTGAGCCGTCAGACCTCCGACAGCGCCGCGGCGCCCGGGTCCAGCGCGCCGCGCAGGCGCAGGGCCGCCGCGCGGGCCGCGCGAAGGGTCAGCGCCTTGCGCCGGGCCGCGGCCAGGGGCGATTCGGGCGCCTCGCGCAGGATCTCGGCCCCCCAGCCGTCGGCGCGGATGAGGCCGTGCTCCGCGGGCAGGACCTCGGTCGGGAAGTCCTCGGCCACCGCGAAGTAGAAGCGGTCGCACCAGTCCAGGTAGCCCTGCCATTTGCGGTCGGCGCGGTAGTCCGCGAGGCCGGACTTGCATTCCACGATCCAGACCTCGCCCCTGGGGCCGGTGGCGAAGACGTCGGCGCGAAGCCCGCGCGCGGGGGCGAACTCCGTCACGGGCGCGAATCCCAGATCGATCAGGTGGCGGCAGACCCCGCGCGCCAGAAGCGCGCCGGGGGCGGGGTCGGGACGGGGGGCGGAGAGGCTCATGCAATGGTCCGGGCGACTCGGGATGTTGCCATCCTGTTCCGCCCCGGCCGCCCGGTCAATCCGCCGGCCCGCGCCGCTCAGCGCCGGCCGAAGAGCTTCTCGATCTGGGCGAGGCTCAGCGTCACATAGGTCGGCCGGCCGTGGTTGCACTGGCCCGAGCGGGGCGTGGCCTCCATCTCGCGCAGCAGGGCGTTCATCTCCGGCCCGCTCATCCGCCGGCCCGAGCGGACCGAGCCGTGGCAGGCCATGCGGCTGAGCACGGCGTCCAGACGCGCCCGCACCGCCCCTCTCTCGCCGGCCTCGGCGAGCTCGTCGGCCACGTCGCGCAGCAGGGCGCTCGCGTCGGGCTGGCCGACCTCGGCGGGCACCTCGCGCACCGCCACGGCGCCCGGGCCGAAGGGCTCCACCGCGAGCCCGGCCTCGGCCAGGGCCCCGGCGGCGGCCAGCACGCGCTCGGCGTCGTCGCCGGGCAGCTCCACGATCTGGGGGATGAGGAGGGCCTGCCGGGCGACGCCGGTCTCGTCGAGCTGGCGCTTCAGGCGCTCATAGACCAGCCGCTCATGCGCCGCGTGCTGGTCCACGATCACCATGCCCTCGGCGGTCTGGGCGACGATGTAGTTCTCGTGGATCTGGGCGCGGGCGACGCCCAGCGGCAGGTCCTCGCCCTCCAGCTCCGCCGGCCCGGCCTCCTCCACGCGGGCGGAACGGAAGGCCTCCGGCGCCTCGGACAGCCCCGGCTGGAGGGGGGGCGGGGCCTGTCCCTCGAAGGCGCGCGAGAGGGCGGCGGAGGAGGGGCGAGGGACCGCGAAGCCGGGGCGCGGGGGCGCGGCCCCGGGCTCGGGGCGGAACTCGCCCAGCGCGGCCTCCCCCACGGTGGGCGCCGCCGGGGCACGGGCCGGGGCCCGCGCTGGGCGCAGGGCCGACACGACCAGCCCCCGCGCCACGCCGGGGGCGCGGAAGCGGACCTCAGTCTTGGCCGGGTGCACGTTGACGTCAACCAGATGCGGGTCGCAGTCGATATAGAGCGCCGCCGCCGGGTGGCGGCCCGAATGCAGCACGTCCTGGTAGGCGGCCCGCAGCGCCCCGGTCAGCAGCTTGTCGCGCACAGGGCGGGCGTTGACGAACAGGAACTGCGCCACCGCCGCGCCGCGCGAATAGGTGGGCAGAGCGGCGAGGCCGGACAGGCGCAGCCCCTCGCGCTCCGCGCCGATCTCCAGCGCGTTCTCGTCGAACTGGCGGCCCAGGATGCGCCGCAGGCGCGCGCGGCGGGCCTCCGCCGGGCCGCCCGGCTCGGGATCGGCGCGGAACAGGACGCGGCCCTCGCCTCCCTCCGCGCCCGAGACGTCGCGCAGCACGAAGCCCACCTCGGGCGCGGCCATGGCCAGCCGGCGGATGGTGTCGGCGATGGCCTGGGTCTCGGCGCGGTCGGAGCGCAGGAACTTCAGCCGGGCCGGAGTGGCGTGGAACAGGTCGCGCGCCTCCACCACCGTGCCGCGGGGCCGCGGGGCGGGGGCGGGGGCGCCGAGGCGGCCGGCCTCGCAGCGGATGGTCCAGGCCTCCTGCGCGCCCGCGGCGCGGGAGGTCAGCTCCAGGCGGGAGACGGCGGCGATGGAGGGGAGCGCCTCGCCCCGGAAGCCGAAGGAACGGATGTCGAGCAGGTCCGCCCCGTCCGTCTTGGAGGTCGCGTGCCGCTCCAGCGCCAGCGCGAGCTCCTCGCGCGGGATGCCGGCGCCGTCGTCGGCAACGCGGATCAGCGTGCGCCCGCCGTCCGCGATGGCCACCTCCACGCGGCGGGCGCCGGCGTCCAGGCTGTTCTCCGCCAGCTCCTTCACCGCGGAGGCCGGACGTTCCACCACCTCGCCGGCCGCGATCCGGTTCTGGGCGGACTCGTCCAGCCTCTGGATGGGCCGGGCATGCGAGATATGGTGGCCGGGCGCGTTCATGCCCCCAGACCTAGCAGGAACGCGCCGAGTCGGGAAGCGTCGGGCGCCCTCAGTCCTCGGGCGGCAGCCTCTCCGGCTGGCCGACCACGACCACCTTCAGCCGGTCGGGATGCAGGAATCGCTCGGCGACACGGCTGACATCCTCCAGCGTCACCGCCTCGATAAGGTCGTTGCGCTTTCGGATGTAGTCGGGCTCGAAGCCCTCGGACATCAGCCCGGCAAGCTGCCCGGCGATCCCGGCGTTCGAATCGAAGCGCAGCGGATAGGCGCCGGTCAGGTAGCGCTTGGCGTCCTCCAGCTCCTGCGCGGTGGCGCCCTCCTCGCGCATGCGCGCCCATTCCTCGCGGATGACGGACACCGCCTCGGCGACGCGCGCGTTGTCCGAACTCACGCCCGCGCCCATGATCGGCGCGCGGTCCTGGGGCGCGAGGAAGGAGAAGACGGAATAGGTCAGGCCGCGCTTCTCCCGCACCTCCTCCGTCAGGCGGGAGGAGAAGCCGCCGCCCCCGAGAATGTGGTTCATCACATAGGCGGGGATGAAGTCCGGGTCATGGCGCGCCGGCCCCTCGTGGATCAGCCGGGCGACAGACTGGGGCACGTCGAGCTCGACCACCTCCAGCGCGCGGGCGGGGGTCATTTCCACCTTCGAAAGTTCGGGCAGCGGCGCGTCCGGCAGATCGCCAAAAAGCCGGTCCAGCAGGGGCGCCAGCTCCTCGGCCGTGATATCGCCGACGACCCCGACGGCGACATCGGCGCGGTTGAGCGCGATCCGGCGCATCGCCTCGAGGTCCCCGGCGGAGAGCGCCGCGACGCTCTCCTCGCTTCCCTCGATCGGGCGGCCGTAGGGATCGTCGGGGAAGAGCGCGGCGCGCCAGGTCTGCGAGGCCAGGTCATCGGCGTCGGTCCGGGCGCTTCGGATGCCCGAGAGGATGCCCGCCCGCACCCGCTCCATCGCCTCGGCGTCGAAGCGGGGCTCGGTCAGCGCGCTGCGCAGAAGCTCCACGCTCTTCTCGCGGTTCTCCGTCAGAATCCGGGCGGAGACGGTGAAGCCGTCCCGCCCCGCCTCGAAACCCGTGCGCAGCGCCAGCTCGTCGGCGCGGGCGGAGAAGGCGGCGCTGTCGAGCTCCCCCGCCCCCTCGTCCAGCATGGCGGCGAGGAAGTTCATCGCCCCCGCCTTCTCCGCGGGCTCGCGCGAGGTGCCGCCCTCGAAGATCATCTCGATGGCCAGCATCGGGATGGACGGCTCGCGCACCAGCCAGGCGGTCACGCCGCCGGGCGAGGTGACGACCTCCACCTCCGTCGCCGCGCGGGCCGGGCTCTGCGGCGCCGCCAGGGAAAGCGCCAGCAGGGCCAGCGCCGCGGTCAGGCGGGCGAAGGCCGCGGGGCGGCCGGTGGCGTGTCTCATGGGATCACCCCTGCTGATCTTCGGGCCCGGGCGCGGCCTCGGCCGCCTCGCCCGGCTCCGGGGCGCGCAGATGGCCGGTGACGGAGCGGCGCAGGTCGAGCGCCCCGCGCGCCGCCGCCATCACGTCCTCGGCAGTCACCGCCTGAAGCGCGTCGGTCCAGCTCTCGATCTGCTCCAGCGTCAGGTCGGAGGCCAGCCCCTGCCCGTAACGCCGGGCCAGCGCCATCTGGCTGTCCTGGGCGTAGACATGGGAGGCCCGGTAGCCGGCCTTCAGCCGCGCCAGCTCCGCCTCCGTCGGCCCGTCGGAGGCGAGGAAATCGGCCAGCGTCTCGTCCAGCGCGGCCTCCAGCGCGTCCAGCGACACGTCCGGCTTCGGCGCCGCCCACAGCCCGAGGGAGCCGTAGTCGCGCCCCGAGCCGCCATACCAGGCGCCGGCCTGTATCGCCGCGCCGTCCTCGACCACCAGCCCCTGCTGGAGGCGCGAATTGATCCCGTCGCCGAGAACATCCGCCAGGACCTTCAGCGCCGCGGCCTCCGCCTGCCCGTCCCGGCGGGAGGGGGCGAGATACTGGCGCGCCACGTACGGCTGGCGGACCCTGGCGTCCTCATAGACCAGCCGGCGCGGGGAGAGATGGGGCGGCTCCATGGGCCGCGCGCGTTCGGGCAGGTCCTCGGTCGGGGCCAGCGGGCCGTAATGCTCCTCGGCCAGGCGGCGGACCTCCTCGGGGGTCACGTCGCCGGCCACCACGAGGATGGCGTTGTTGGGCGCGTAGTAGGTCCGGTAGAAGTCCAGCGCGTCGGCGCGCGTCAGCGCCGCCGCCTCGTGGCGCCAGCCGATGACCGGGTCGCCGTAGGGGTGGTTGAGATAGAGCGCGGCGCCGCGCTGCTCCGAGAACAGGGCGCCGGGGTCGTTCTCCACCCGCTGGTTGCGCTCCTCGAGGATGACATCGCGCTCGCTCACCGCGTGCTTCCCGGTGAACTCGAGGTCGCGCATCCGGTCGGCCTCCATCTTCATCACCAGGTCCAGCCGGTCGGCGGCGATGCGCTGGAAATAGCCGGTGTAGTCCTGCGAGGTGAAGGCGTTGTCCTGCCCGCCATTCGCCGCGATGATCTTGGAGAAGGCGGCGTCGGGGATCTCGTCGGTGCCCTTGAACATCAGGTGTTCGAGGAAATGGGCGATGCCCGACTTGCCCGGCGGCTCGTCGGCCGCCCCGACCCGGTACCAGACCATGTGGGTGACGACCGGGGCGCGGTGATCCTCGATCACGACGCCGCGCAGGCCGTTCTCGAGCTCGAAGGTCGTCACGGGGGGCTCTGCGCGCAGCGGACCGGCGGCGAGCGCCATGGCCGCGGCGATCAGAGCGAGCGCGGCGCGCAGCGGCGTCGCGGATCGGGTCGGGGTCATCCAAGGGCTCCTCGGCCGCGGGAAGCGACGCGCGCGGCGCCGCGCGGAACGCCGCACAAATTAGACCCGCGCCCGGGCGACGCAAGCGCCGCCGCGCCGACGCGGAATCACGCCGGCGCGAGCGCGCCGCTCAGCCGCCCAGGATCCAGGTGTTGGGCGGCGGCTCGGGCGGCTCGGGCGGCGGGTTGGGCGTCTCCACCCCCTGCTCGCGCAGGCGCTCCGTCTCCTCGCGGGGCGTGAGGATCTCCTCCTCCGAGCCGTCGGGGATCGTGTAGCCGAGAATGCTGGTCAGGCCGTACTGCCGCTCCCGCTCCGGCCGCTCCTCGGCCAGGGTGGCGCGGATGCGCGGATCCGCGAGGTCGGCCCCGGCCGCCTCCAGCAGCCCCAGCTCGCCGGGGGTGGGGGCGCCGGCCGACGCCGCGTCCTGACCGTCGGGAAGCGACAGGGCGGAGCGGGCGATCGCCTCCGGCCGCGGCTCGAGCGGGCTTGGCGCGCCCGGCTCGGGCGGAGGCAGGGCGGCCAGGTCGCCCGGCAGGCGCAGCGGGGCGCGGGGAACCACGTTGAAGGGGTTGGGCGACTCGACCGCGAAGCCGAGCGCCTCCCCCACCGCCTCGCGTCCGCCCGTGCAGCCCGTCAGCAGGAGCCCGGCCGCCGCCGCGGCCAGGACGGGCCTGCTCAGCGCGGACCACGCGCGAAATCCCATCTGCTCACGCCTCCTGAAACTGCGCGGAAAGCGCGCGGCCGCCGCCGGGCGGGCGCGCTCAGGTCGTCTGATTGTCAGAACCGTCGAGAAGGATCAAGCCGGCGGCTCCCGCGAAGATGAAGATGTCGGCCAGGTTGAAGGCGTAGGGGTTGTCGAGTCCGCAGCAGCTCATGTTGAGAAAATCCGCCACGGCCCCGTAAAGGACGCGATCCAGCGCGTTGCCCAGCGCGCCCCCGATGACCAGCCCCGCCGACAGCCGCCGCCAGGGCGAGGCCATCCGCCGCGTCCAGAAAGCGATGGCCGCGCAGATGGCCAGCGCCAGGGCCACCCAGGCGCCGCGGCCGATGTCTGCGCCCAGCCCGAAATTGACGCCGGTGTTCCAGGCCATGGTCAGACGCAGGAAGGGGGGCGCGACGTCGATCGCCAGCGCGCGCGGCAGGTCAAGCTCGTGCAGCACGATCCACTTGGAGAGCTGGTCGGCCGCGAAGGCGACGAGAGCGGCCAGGGTCGAGACCGGACGCCGCCCCCCGGAACTGCCCTCGGAGGTCAACGGTGCGGGTTGAAGCCGCGGCGCAAGGCGTCCGAGGCGTCAATCTGGAGCCGGCGGTAGGCGCAGCCGGAGTAGTAGCGCATCGAGACCTGGGTCTCGTAGGTCAGAAGCCGCAGGTCGCGCTCGTTCACCGGGGCCGGGCGCAGGCCGCGATAGCCGGTTTCGTCGATCTCCTGCAGCTTGGCGCGCAGCTGGCCGCAGGGCATGCGCTCCACAGCCTCCAGCCAGATATGAACGCCGGCGCTGGTGACGAACTCCTCGCCGGTCGTCTGTCGCGCGAGATCGGCCTTGCCGCCCGCCGCAAGCAGCAGCGTCAGCAACCCGGCCGCGGCCATCCGCATCGCGTTTCGTGGTCCTGACATCGGTCGAGGTCGAATCTCCGCGCGCGCAACCAGTCGCAGGGAGTAGACCATCCCCGCCTCGTGTTCAAATCGGGGCGAGAGCGGGGCGGGCATGCCCCCGCGCGTTGCGGCCGCGTTGGCGGGGGAGACATGAGCGGATATCGTGACTAGATGAAGCGGTCGCTCCACGGATCCGACATCGAGAGGCTCAACACGTGACCCGATCCAGCCTGAAGGCGGCCCTTGCGGCCCTCGCGCTCCTGCCCACCGCGGCCGGGCTGATTCTCGCCGCGCCGCCCGCGGGGGCCGCGTCGCCGCGGACCGAGACGCTCGCGGGCGCCTATCTGGCCGGCCGGGCCGCGGCCGCGCGCAAGGATTTCGGTGCCGCGGCGCAGTTCTTCGCCGCGGCGCTGGCGCGCGATCCGGACGAGGCGCAGCTGCGCGACCGCACCCTGACCTACCAGCTTCTCACCGGCGATCTGCGCGGGGCCTCGACGCTGGCCGGCCCGTTGCTGGAGGCGCAGCCCGATCATCGCCTCGCCGGCTTCGCGCGGGCGGCCTTCGCCATCGCGCAGGGCGACTTCGAGGCGGCGGAGGCGCGCCTTTCCGACGAGCGGAGCGGGGTCAATCCGCTCGTGGGCCAGCTTCTGCGCGGCTGGGCCGCCGTGGGGCGCGACGACGCCGAGGCGATGGAGGCCGCCTTCGCCGGCCTTGGCGATTCGGGCATGTCGGCGCTCTTCGGCCGCTACCATCTGGGGCTGGCGCGCGCCGCGATGGGCGAGCTGGAGGGCGCGCAAGAGGCGCTCGAAGCCGCGCTGGACGGGGGCGCCTCGCGCACCGGCCGCCCGGCGCTGGCGCTGGGCGCGGTGCTGGAGCGGCTGGGCCGCTCGGAGGAGGCGCGCGAGATCTACCGGCAGACGGCGCAGACGCCGAGCGGGGCGCGCCACGCGCAGGCGGAGCTCGCCCGCATGGAGGCCGGCGAGCCCGCCGCGCTGCCCGTGCGCAGCGCGCGCGCCGGCGCGGCGGAGGCGCTGCACACCATCGCGGCCGCGCTGGGCGCCGACCGCAACGCCACCGTGGCGCTGCTCTACGCCAACACGGCGCTGGCCCTGCGCCCGGAGCTCGACGACGCGCGCCTGCTGATCGGCGGGCTGCTGGCCGAGGAGCAGCTGCACGAGGCCGCCGCGGAGGCCTATGGGCGGGTCCCGCGCAGCTCGCCGCGCTTCGTGGAGGCGGAGATGGGAAAGGCCGAATCCCTCATCGCGCTGGAGCGGCTGGACGAGGCTATCCGGGCGCTGAGGGGGCTGGCCGAGGCCTACCCGGACTCGCTGGACGTGCAGCTCGCCCATGCCGCGGCGCTGCGCCGGGCGGAGCGCTGGGAGGAGAGCGCGGCGGCCTATGACGCGGCGATCGGGCTGATCGAACCGGTGGAATCGCGGCACTGGACGGTGTTCTACCAGCGCGGCATCGCGCATGAGCGGGCCGGCCGCTGGCCCCGGGCGGAGTCGGATTTCCTCAAGGCGCTGGAGCTGGAGCCGGACCAGCCGCTGGTGCTCAACTATCTCGGATACTCCTGGGTGGAGATGCGAAAGAATCTGGAGCGCGCCCAGGAGATGATCGAACTGGCCGTGGAGCAGCGGCCGGAGGACGGCTACATCACCGACTCCCTAGGATGGGTGCTCTATCGCATCGGAAAATATCAGGAAGCCGTGCCGCATCTGGAGCGGGCGGTGGCGCTGGCCCCGACCGATCCGATCATCAACGACCATCTGGGCGACGCGCTGTGGATGGTCGGTCGCAAGCGCGAGGCGGCCTTCCAGTGGCGCCGGGCCCTGTCCTTCGACCCCGAGGAGGACGACGCCGAGCGCATCCGGCGCAAGCTGAAGGAGGGGCTCGACGCGGTTCTGGCGGAGGAGGAGGCCTCAGCGACGGAGGCGAGCTCGGAGGCCGGGGCCGGGACGGTCGATGGCGGCTGAGACGCGCGTCGAAGCGCTGGCGCGGGCCAAGGTCAACCTGCATCTCCACATCCTCGGCCGCCGGGCCGACGGGATGCATCTTCTTGACAGCATTGTGGTTTTTCCTGATCTGGGGGACTGGCTGGAGGCCGAGCCGGCGGCCGGGCTGGGGCTGTCGCTGGCCGGGCCCTTCGCGGATGCGCTGGGGGGCGGGGAGAACCTGGCGCTGCGAGCGGCGGAGGCGCTGCGGACCCATGCGCCTGGGCGGCCGGGCGCGGCGCTGCGGCTGGTCAAGAGCCTGCCGGTGGCGGGCGGAATCGGGGGCGGATCGGCGGATGCCGCCGCGGTGCTGAGAGCCCTCAACCGGTTGTGGAGGCTCGATTTCCCGGAAGCGAGGCTGGCGGAGATCGGGCTGTCGCTGGGGGCGGATGTGCCCGTCTGCCTCCGGGCGCCGAGGGCGGCGCGGATGGGGGGCGTGGGGGAGGTCGTGGCGCCGGCGCCGCCGATGCCGGGGTTCTGGCTGGTGCTGGCCAATTCGGGAGAACAGGCTCCGACGCCGGACGTATTCCGCCGGCTGGCGCGGCGCGACGGCGCGCGGGCGGAGGCGCCGGCGAAGGGGTTCGCCGACGCGGCCGCGCTGGCGGACTGGCTGAGGGGGACGGAGAACATGCTGGAGACGCCGGCGCGGGAGGTCGCGCCTGGGATTTCCCTTGTTCTCAGCGAGTTGGAAGGGCTTCCCGGATGCCTGCTCGCGCGCATGTCGGGGAGCGGGGCGACCTGCTTCGGGCTGTTCGCCGAGGAGGCGGCGGCGCTGGCGGCGGCCGAGCGGATGCGCGAGGCCGGGCTCTGGTCGGCGGCGGCGCCGGTGCGGGCCTCGGCGCCGATCGCGGCGGTTGGAGACGCGGGCGAATAGAAGCGGACACGGCCGACAGGATCGGGCGGCGCCCGGGCGGGAAATTTTTGACGCTGTCCCGCGCGACAACTTGAAACCTCAAGCAAATCTGTGCCGAAGCTGCGTCGTCGCTCATGCAGCGCCAGTCGGCGCATGTTGCCGACGATGTTGGCCACGCCGATCATCACTCGCGTTCAGGCGAGGCCGATGGTGCGGATGAAGAGCCCCGCTGGGCCCTTCTTCTGGGCGAAGACGCGCTCCACGGCGGCGCGGCCCCCGGGGCGGCCAGCGTTCCCGCTGCGGATCTGCGGCGCCATCGCCCGAACGCGCGGATTGCGGTGATGCGCCTGGCTTGGGACGCCGTGCTTCTCCATGAACGCCTCGTTCGCCTTCGCGCCAACGCCGTTCCGAACCATCAATGAAACCGGATCCGTTTCCGGGGGCCGGCCACGCCCGAAACGCGGGCGCCTGATCTGGATCAATGCGCCTCGCCGCCCGCGCTTCGACCGTCGCGCATCGCAGCCGAAGCCGGGGAGCGCGCCCAGTTGAAGATCACCCGACGCACCAATCTTGCCATGCGTGTGCTGATGCACTGCGCCGCCAACGGCGAGCGCCGCGTGACCAAGGCCGAGATCGCGCGGGCCTGCAACTCCTCGCAGCATCACCTCGCCCAGATCATCAACCAGCTGGGCCAGATGGGCCTCCTGCGCACCGTGCGCGGGCGGGGCGGGGGCCTGACGCTGGGCCGGCCCGCGGCGCGGATCAGCGTGGGACGGGTCTTCCGCGCGCTGGAATCCGACGCGCCCCTCGCCGAGTGCTTCTCGGAGACGGACAACACCTGCCCTCTCGTCGCCGTGTGCCAGCTGCGCGATGCGCTGAAGGCGGCGCACGAGGCCTTCTACGCCTCGCTCGACGCGATCACGCTGGAGGGGCTGGTGCGCGACAACGCCCCCCTGCGCGCCTATCTGCGCGACCCTCGCCATCAGCGCGGGGAGGCCGCCCCGCCCTGCCCCGCGGCCGCGGCGCAGCCCTCGCCCCCATGATGCGGATCAATGCGCCGCCCCCGGCCGGGCCGCAGTCTCCAGGCCCGTCGGCCCGGCGAAGGGCCACGGATGCCGCCGGAGGACCCCCGGGATGACCGAGCCCCTCAAGCTCTTCGCCCTCCCCGGCGCCGAGGCGCTGGGCGAGCAGGCGGCCGCGGCCCTGGGCCGCGCGCTCGACTCGCTGGAATGGCGGGACTTCGAGGACGGGGAGCACAAGGCCCGGCCCATGACCGATGTCCGCGGCGCCGACGCCTTCGTCATCGCCGCCCTGCATGGCGGGCCGGAGGCGAGCCCCAATGACCGGCTCTGCGGCCTGCTCTTCTTCCTCGCCACGCTGCGCGACCACGGTGCGGCGCGGGTCACCGCCGTCGTCCCGTACCTGGCCTACGCCCGCAAGGACCGCCGCACCAAGACGCATGATCCCCTGACCATCCGCTATGTCGCCCAGCTCTTCGAGGCCGTGGGCTGCGACCGCGTGGTGGCCATGGAGCCGCACAACCTGTCCGCCTTCCAGAACGCCTTCCGCTGCGAAGCGGTGGCGCTCGACGCCCGCTCCGTCCTGCTCGAGGCGGCGGCGGAGCTGGCCCGCGACGGCGGCCCCTTCGCCGTCGCCTCCCCCGACCCCGGCGGGGTGAAGCGCGCCCAGCTGTTCCGCGAGGCGCTGGAGGCGCGGCTCGACCGCCCGCTGGGCTTCGCCATGATGGAGAAGCGGCGCAGCGCCGGGGTGGTCAGCGGCGAGATGCTGGCCGGCGACGTGAAGGGCGCAAAGGTCCTGCTGGTGGACGATCTGATCGCCTCCGGCGGCACGCTGCTGCGCGCGGCGCGCGCCTGCCTCGAGGCCGGGGCGCGGCAGGCGGACGGCCTCGCCGTGCACGGGCTGTTCACCAGAGGGGCGGCGCGGACGCTGGCCGACCCGGCGCTCTCGCGCGTCATCGTCTCCGACACGGTTCCGCCCTTCCGCCTGACCGCCGAGGCGCGGGAGCGGATCGAGATTCACCCCGCCGCCCCCGCCTTCGCCGAGACGATCCGGCGGCTCAACGCGCGGGAGTCGGTCGAGGATCTGACGATCGGGCCGTCCTGAGCCCGGCCTCTGCGGCAAGCTCCAGGTAGCGGCGGGTCAGGGGGAGCCACTTGTCCGGCTCGCGCGGGTTCGGCTCGCTCAGATGCAGAAGCGACAGGCGCGCGCGCAGAAGGCAGCGGTAGCGCCAGTGAAAGGCGAGCAGCGCGTCCGGCGGACGGTCCTCCAGCCCCTCCTCCAGCGCGGCGCGCAGCAGGGGGAAGACATGGTCCGCCCCCAGCCGGGCGCATTCCAGACCCAGGAAGACGATCTCCTCGAAGGGGTCCACCAACCGCAGGTCGCGGCTGAACTCGAGGCAGTCGATGACGACCGGCGGGTCGGTCAGAAAGACATGCTCCGGGCGCAGGTCCCCGTGCCCCTCCACGACCCGCCCCGCCCGGGCCTCCAGCAGGGGCCGGGCGCGGTCGTAGGCGACCCCGAAGGCCGTGATGGCGGTCTCGGCGAGCTCCGGGTCGAGGCCCAGCGCCGGATCCCGCAGCACCTCTGCGGTGCGCCCATGCTCGGCGCCGTAGCGGTCCGCGTAGACCCGCGGCGGAGGTCCGCACGGGGCGGCGGCGCGATAGAAGGCGACCAGCCGCTCGGTCAGGGGCGCGAGGCGCCGCGGGCACGCGCCACCCTCCCGGGCGATCCGCTCGAGCGTGGCGGCCTCCGGCAGCCGGCGCATGTGGACCAGCCAGTCGACGATCTCGCCCTCGCCATCCAGCGCGAAGCCCCCGTCGCTCCGGCGCAGCGCAACCGCGCCGACATAGACCTCCGGCGCCAGGCGGCGATTGAGGCGCACCTCGTCATGCGTCGCGCGGGCCCGGTCCGCGAGGTTCCGGAAATCGAGATGCGGCAAGGCGACGGGCTTCTTGAGCTTGAAGACCTCGTCGCCGGCCAGGAAGACCCAGGACATGTGCGTCTCCCGCCTCTCCACCCGCGCGGGGGCGTGGGCATAGGCGGCGGGATCGCTCAGGAAGCGGACCTTGCGCGCCAGCGCGTCGGAGGGGGGCTCGCCGGACATGACGCACAGGGGAGACCTCGGGGAGGCCGGGCGCGTTGACGTCGATCAATGCGCGCGGGGCCGCCCGCCCCAAGGCTGAACGACGCTCAGCGCGGCGGGGACGACGGGACGGGAGGCGATCATGCGGGAGGGGTTCCGCGACCGGGTCGAGGCCGGGCGACAGCTCGCCGGGGCGGTGCGCGAGCTCTTCGACGCGAACCCGGCGATGGACGACCCGGTGGTGCTCGCCCTGCCCCGCGGCGGCGTGCCCGTCGCCTTGGAGGTCGCGCGCGACCTTCGCGCGCCGCTCGACCTGGTGCTGGTGCGCAAGATCGGCGTGCCCTGGAACCCGGAGCTCGCCGCGGCGGCGGTGGTGGACGGCGACCATCCCCTGCGCGTGGTCAACGAGGACGTCATGCGCATGGCCGGCGTCAGCCAGGCGGACCTGGAGGCCGGCGAGACGCGCGCGCTGGAAGAGATCGACCGCCGCCGCAAGCTCTGGCTGGGCGGGCGGGCCCGCGCGCCGCTGGCCGGGCGCGACCTCGTCGTGGTGGATGACGGCATCGCCACGGGCGCGACCATGCGCGTCGCCCTGCAGGCCATGCGCGCGGCCGGGCCGCGCTCGCTCATCGCGGCCACGCCGGTGGGCGCGGACGACGCGCTCGACCTGGTGCGCGGGGAGGTGGATCACGTCATCTGCCTGCTCACTCCGGTCGCGCTCGGCGGGATCGGCGCCTGGTACGCGGATTTCGCCCAGCTCGAGGATTCGGACGTCCAGCGGCTGCTGTCCGAGGCCGACGCCATCGCGCCGCCGGGCGACGCGCCCTATGATTGACCCGCGGCGCCCCGCGCCCCGCCCCGAACGAACGGAGGATCCCCCGCCCCATGACCCCCGACGCCGACCAGCTCCCCGAGACGCTCGCCCCGGACGCCCTGCGGCGCGGCTGCTCCATCCCCGAGGCGCCGCGCGCCGACACGGAGGCCGGCCAGAAGGAGGAGTCGCTCGGCCAGGACCGGGCGGTGGAGGCGATCCAGCTGGCCTCGGACATTCGCCGCTCGGGCTACAACCTGTTCGTCATGGGTCCCTTCGGCGCCGCCGCGCGCCGCCTTGTCGGGCAGATGCTCCACCGTCGGGCCGCCGACATGCCCCGCCCCTCCGACTGGGTCTATGTCAACAATTTCGAGGAGCCCAACAAGCCGCGGGCCCTGCAGATGCCCGCCGGCCGCGCCACCGAGCTTCGCGACAGCATGGACCAGCTCGTGGAGGATCTGCGCGCCTCGCTGCCCGCCGTGTTCGAGAGCGAGGACTTCCGCAGCCGGCGCGAGAAGATCGACGACGACTTCCAGTCCCGCCAGAACGAGGCCTTCGAGGAGCTCGCCGAGAAGGCGCAGGAGCGGGGCGTCGCCATCCTGCGCACGCCCATGGGCTTCGCCGTCGCCCCCGTGAAGGACGGCAAGGTGATCGGCCCCGACAAGTTCAACGAGCTGCCCGAGGAGGAGCAGGAGGAGACGCAGAAGATCATCTCCGAGATCCAGGAAGAGCTCCAGCAGCTGATGCGCGAGGCGCCCAAGCTGGAGAAGGAGCGGCGCGAATCCGTCCGCGCGCTGGAGCGCGAGACCGCCGAGATGGCCGTGGGCCAGTCGCTCGAGGAGATCCGCCAGCGCTTCTCCGACCTGCCGTCCGTGGTCGAGCATCTGGAGCAGGTCCGCCGCAACCTGATCGACAAGGCGGCCCTCTTCCTGATCGCCGCGCAGGAGCAGAAGCAGGGCCAGAACGGCCCCGCGCGCGAGGACGAGCGCTTCGCCGCCTTCAAGGCCAACCCCGTGGTGGCCCAGGACGACGGAGAGCCCGGCGCGCCGGTGGTGTTCGAGGATCACCCCACCCTGATGAACCTCATCGGGCGGATCGAGTACCTCGCCCATCAGGGCGCGCTCGTCACCAATTTCACGCTGATCAAGCCCGGCGCGCTGCACCGCGCCAATGGCGGCTTCCTGCTGCTGGACGCGCGCCAGATCCTGTCGGAGCCCTTCGCCTGGTCGGGCCTCAAGCGCGCCCTGCGCGCGGGCGCGATCCGCATCGAGCCGCCCGCGGAATACATCGGCTTCGCAACCACATTCTCGCTGGAGCCCGACCCGATCCCCCTCGACCTGAAGGTCGCGGTGTTCGGGGAGCGCATCCACTACTACCTGCTGCTCCAGCTCGACCCGGAGATGCGGGACCTGTTCAAGATCGTCGCCGATTTCGAGGACGACGCCGAGCGCAGCGGGGAGGTCGAGCGCGCGCTGGCCGACGCGCTGGCGGCCGTGGCGGTGCGCGAGGAGCTGCGCCCCCTCTCCCGGGGCGCCGCCGAGGCGATGGTGGATCACGCCGCCCGGCTGTCGGACGACGCCGCGCGCCTCTCGCTCGACCTCGAGCGGCTGACCGACCGGCTGCGCGAGGCCGACCACTTCGCCGGCGAGGCCGGGCGCGGGGAGATCGGCCGCGAGGACGTGGAGCGCGCCGTGGAGGCCGAGCTGCGCCGCACCGGCCGCATCCGCGAGCGCGCGCAGGAGATGATCCTGCGCGATCTCGCCCGCATCGAGACCGACGGCGAGGCCGTCGGCCAGGTCAACGGGCTGAGCGTCAGCCAGATCGGCGATCACCGCTTCGGCCGGCCCACGCGCATCACCGC
>JBNJGE010000012.1:0-32060 GCA_051747505.1 Pseudomonadota bacterium
CTCCGGGCGCAGCTCGTGCAGGATGCGGGGGACGGGCTCGGCGAAGGCTTCGTGATGTCGCGCATCGAGGGGGAGACCCTGCCCGGCCGCATCCTGCGCAAGCCGGACTACGCCGAGGCCCGCGCCGGGTTCGCGGAGGAGGCGGGCCGCATCCTCGCCGCCATCCATCGCATCGACCCGGCCGGGCTGCCGCTGCGCGAGCTGAGCCCGCGGGCGGCGCTGGACGACCTCGCCGCGCGGCACCGCCGCTACGGCCAGCCCCGCCCGGTCTTCGAGCTCGCCATCCGCTGGCTGGCGGACCATGCGCCCGCCCCCGTCCCCGCCCGGCTGGTGCATGGCGACTTCCGCATGGGCAACCTGATGTTCGGCCCCGAGGGCGTGCGCGCGGTGCTGGACTGGGAGCTGGTGCATCTGGGCGACCCGGCCTCCGATCTCGGCTGGCTGTGCATGGAGAGCTGGCGCTTCGGGGGCGAGAAGCCCGTCGGCGGGCTGGGCGAACGGGAGGCGCTGCTGGCCGCCTACGTGGCCGCGGGCGGCGCGTCGGTCGACCCGGCCGCCCTGCGCTGGTGGGAGACGCTCGCCGCCCTGCGCTGGGGCGTGATGATCGAGGAGATGCACAGCTGGGTGGTTTCGGGCGCCGACGCCTCCGTCGAGCGGCACGTCATCGCCCGCAGGGCCTCGGAGATCGAGCTGGTGCTGATGGCCGACCTGACCGGGAGGGCCGCCTGATGCAGGATCCGCCCTCTGCCGAGCGCCTGCTGGAGGCCGTCGCCGCCTGGCTGCGCGACACGGCCGCCCCCGCCCTGCCCCCGCACGCCGCCTTCGAGGCGCGCGTGGCGGCCAACGCCGCGGACATCGTCCGCCGGGGTCTCGCCGGAGGCCCGGCGGAGGCGCAGGAGCGGGCCCGCCTCGTCGCCCTGCTGGGGCGCGAGGGGGCGACCGACGAGCTCACCCGCGAGCTGGCCGAGCGCATCGCGGCCGGGGAGATGGGCCTCGACACCCCCGGTCTCGCCGACCACCTGTGGCGCACGACGCTCGACAAGGTGGCCGTGGACCAGCCGAAATTCCCCCTCTACCGCCGCCTGGGCGCGGAGAGGGGCGGCGAAGGAGCGTGACCATGGACTTCGACCTGCCCCCCGAGCTGCGGACCTTCCTCGAACGGCTCGACGCCTTTATCGAGGAACAGATCCTTCCCCTGCAGGAGCGCGACGACAACATCCGCTTCTTCGACCACCGCCGCGAATGGGCGCGCACCGATTTCGACAGAGGCGGCCTGCCCCGCCCCGAATGGGAGACGCTGATGGCCGAGGCGGTGCGGCTGGCCGACGAGGCGGGCTTCTACCGCTTCTCCCTGCCCAAGGAATACGGCGGACAGGGCGGCTCCAACCTCTGGATGGCCGTGATCCGGGAGCACCTGGCCGCCAAGGGCCTCGGCCTGTTCAACGACCTGCAGACCGAGCACTCGGTGGTCGGCAACTTCCCCGTCATCGTCATGCTGCGCGACTTCGGCACGCCGGAACAGAAGGAGACCTATATCCGCGGGGCGCTGGAGGGAGGCTTCCAGCTCGCCTTCGGGCTGACCGAGCCCGACCACGGCTCCGACGCCACGCACATGGAGACGCGGGCGGCGCCCGAGACACGCGACGGGCGCGCGGGCTGGCGCATCGACGGCGAGAAGATGTGGACGACGGGGATGCACACGGCCACGCATTGCGTGGTCTTCGCCCGGACCTCCGGGGAGGCGGGGGATGCGAAGGGCATCACGGCCTTCCTTGTCCCCTCCGACACGCCGGGGGTGAGGGTCGAGGAGTATCTGTGGACCTTCAACATGCCCACGGACCACCCGCGGGTGAGCTTCACCGATGTCTGGGTCCCGGAGGAGGCGGTGTTCGGCCCGCCGGACAACGGGCTGGCGCTGGCGCAGGCCTTCGTGCACGAGAACCGCATCCGGCAGGCGGCGAGCTCGCTGGGCGCGGCCTGCCACTGCCTCGAGGAATCCATCCGCCACGCCCGGCGCCGCAAGCCCTTCGGGCAGGAGCTGGCGCGCAACCAGGCGATCCAGTTCCCGGTGGTGGAGCTGTCCACCCAGGCCGAGATGCTGCGCCTGCTGATCCGCAAGACGGCCTGGGAGATGGACCGCATGCCCCATCCGGAGGTGGAGAAGCGCCTCTCCGACAAGGTCAGCATGTGCAACTACTGGGCCAACCGCCTGTGCTGCGAGGCCGCCGACCGCGCCATGCAGATCCATGGCGCTGTCGGCTATTCCCGCCACAAGCCGTTCGAGCACATCTACCGCCACCACCGCCGCTACCGCATCACCGAAGGGTCCGAGGAGATCCAGATGCGCAAGGTGGCCGCCTACCTCTTCGGCTATCTCGGCCCGCGCCGCGGCGAGATCCCGGAGCCCACCCCAAGAAGCTCCGCCGAAGGCGGACATGCGGCGCAGGAGGCCGCCCAATGACCTACGAGACCCTTCTGACGGAGGTCGAGGACGGGGTGATGACCATCACCCTCAACCGGCCGGACAAGCTCAACGCCTTCACCGGGCAGATGATGCAGGACATCATCGCCGCCATCGACGAGGCGGACGCCAACGACGACGTGCGCGCGGTGATCTTCACCGGCGCCGGCCGGGCCTTCTGCGCGGGGGCGGACCTGTCGGGCGACAGGGTGTTCCAGCGCGAGGCCAAGATGATCGACGGGGAGTTCGACTGGACCGACCCGGCGATCCGCGACGGGGGCGGGATGGTCTCGCTGCGCCTCTACAAGTGCCTCAAGCCCGTCATCGCGGCCTGCAACGGGCCGGCGGTCGGGGTCGGCGCGACGATGCAGCTGCCCATGGACATCCGTCTGGCTTCGACGGACGCGCGCTTCGGCTTCGTCTTCGCCCGGCGCGGGATCGTGCCGGAGGCGTGCTCCTCCTGGTTCCTGCCGCGGGCGGTCGGCATCTCGAAGGCGCTGGAATGGAGCTATTCCGGCCGGGTCTTCGACGCGCAGGAGGCGCTGGAGGGCGGGCTGGTGCGTTCGCTCCACGCTCCCGAGGAGCTGCTGCCGGCGGCGCGCGAGATCGCGCGGGAGATCGCCGACAACGCCGCGCCCGTCTCCGTGGCGCTGACGCGCCAGATGATGTGGCGCATGCTGGGGACGGAGGACCCGATGGACGCGCATCGCGTGGACAGCCGCGCCATCGCCGCCCGCGGGGTGGCGGAGGACGTCAAGGAGGGCGTCGCCTCCTTCAAGGAGAAACGCGCGCCGGAGTTCCCGAACCGGGTGAGCCGGGACATGCCCGGCTTCTTCCCGTGGTGGGACGACAAGGACTGGGGCTGAGGCCATGAAGGACCTGACCGAGGAGCGCGTCGCCGCATTTCGCGAGAAGCGTTCCCCGAAATTCGGCGGCTGAGAGGCCGCCGCGACAGACCCGAGAGGAGAGAGACCATGCCCGAAGCCTATATCTGCGCCGCCGTCCGCACCGCCGGGGGCCGCCGGGGCGGCAAGCTCGCCGACTGGCACCCGGTGGACCTCGCCGCCCGCGCGCTCGACGCCGCGGTGGACCGCGCCGGGGTGGACCCCGCGGCCATCGACGACGTGATCATGGGCTGCGTCGGCCAGACCCACGAGCAGGGCCTTCATGTGGGGCGCAACGCCGTGCTGGCGTCCAGGCTGCCCGAGAGCGTGCCGGCGGTGTCCATCGACCGTCAGTGCGGCTCCTCCCAGCAGTCGATCCAGTTCGCCGCGCAGGCGGTGATGTCCGGCACGCAGGACCTGGTGATCGCCGCGGGCGTGGAGTCGATGACCCGCGTGCCCATGGGCTCGACCGGCAAGTTCACCCGCAAGTTCGAGCCGGGCTCTCCCAAGTCGCCCGGGCTGGACGAGAAATACCCCGGCATCGCCTTCACCCAGTTCATGGGCGCGGAGATGATCGCGAAGAAGCACGGCTTCTCGCGCGAGGAGCTGGACGCCTTCTCCCTGACCAGCCACCAGAAGGCCGCGAAGGCCGCGCAGGGCGGGGCCTTCGACGACGAGATCGTGGAGCTGGAGATCTCCGACGGCAACGGCGGGACCGCGATGCACCGCACCGACGAGGGCATCCGCTTCGACGCCTCGGCGGAGGGGCTGGCGGACCTGAAGACCCTGCAGGAGGACGGGGTGATCACCGCCGGCAACGCCTCCCAGATCTGCGACGGCTCCTCGGCCGTGCTGGTCGCCTCGGAGGCGGCGGTGAAGAAATACGGGCTCACGCCGCTGGCGCGCATCCACAACCTGACCGTGACCGGCGGCGACCCGGTCATCATGCTGGAGGAGCCGCTCTTCGCGACCGACCGAGCGCTGGAGCGCGCGGGCATGAAGATCGACGACATCGACCTCTACGAGGTCAACGAGGCCTTCGCGCCCGTCCCGATGGCCTGGCTCAGGCACACCGGCGCGGACCCCGAGAAGCTCAACGTCAACGGAGGCGCCATCGCGCTGGGTCACCCGCTGGGCGCCTCGGGCGCCAAGCTGATGGCGACGCTGGTGCACGGGCTGCGCAACCGCGGCAAGCGCTGGGGCCTGCAGACGATGTGCGAGGGCGGCGGCGTCGCCAACGTGACCATCGTGGAGGCGCTGTGATGGAAGTCGCGGGCCTTTCGGCCGTCGTCACCGGCGGGGCCTCCGGCCTCGGCGCGGCGACGGCCCGCCGGCTGGCTGCGAAGGGGGCGAAGGTCGCCCTCTTCGACCTCAACGCCGAGGCGGGCGAGGCGCTGGCCCGAGAGATCGGCGGGACCTTCTGCGAGGTGGACGTCACCTCCGACGAGAGCGTGGCGGCGGGCTTCGACAGGGCCCGCGCCGCCCAGGGTCAGGAGCGCATCCTGGTCAACTGCGCGGGCATCGGCGTGGCGATCAAGACCGCCGGACAGGACCGCAAGACCGGCGAGATCAAGACCCACCCGATGGGCGAGTACGTGAAGATCATCGAGGTCAACCAGATCGGCACCTTCCGCTGCGTGTCCCAGTCCGCCGCGGGCATGATGACGCTCGACAAGCTGGACTGCGGCGACCGCGGGGCGATGGTGATGACGGCCTCCGTCGCGGCCGAGGACGGGCAGATGGGCCAGGCGGCCTACTCGGCCTCCAAGGGCGCGATCGTGAGCATGACGCTGCCCATCGCGCGGGACCTCTCGGCCGAGGGGATCCGGATCAACACCATCCTGCCCGGCATCTTCGAGACGCCCCTGATGCTGGGCGCGCCGGATCACGTGAAGCAGGCGCTCGCGGCCGCCGTCCCCCACCCGCCGCGGCTGGGGAACCCGGACGAGTACGCCCATCTCGCCTGCACCATGATCGAGAACGGCTATTTCAACGGCGAGGACGTGCGCCTGGACGGCGCCATCCGCATGGCGCCGCGCTGAAGCCCGGCGTCCCGGCGGGAGACCGTCGGGGCGCGAAACGTTCTTGCGCGGCCGTTTAATCGTCCGTTTAATGCGGCTCCGAAGATCGGCGGCAAGCCGACTCGCGGCCGCCCGGAGACGGCGGCGAAGGGAGGAAACATCTTGAAGACGCGCTTCACCGAGCTGTTCGGGGTCGAGCATCCCATCGTCCAGGGCGGCATGCAGTGGGTCGGCCGGGCGGAACTGGTCTCCGCCGTGGCCAACGCCGGCGGGCTGGGCTTTGTCACCGCCCTCACCCAGCCGAGCCCGGAGGCCCTGCTGCGCGAGATCGGGCGCTGCCGGGAGATGACGGACAAGCCCTTCGGGGTGAACCTGACCATCCTGCCCTCGATCAACCCGCCGCCCTACGCGGAATACCGCGACGCCATCGTGCAGGGCGGCGTGAAGATCGTGGAGACGGCCGGCTACAAGCCGCAGGAGCACGTGGACGCGCTGAAGGCGCACGGCGTGAAGGTCATCCACAAATGCACCGCCGTGCGCCACGCCCTGTCGGCGGAGCGGATGGGCGTGGACGCGATCTCCATCGACGGCTTCGAATGCGCGGGGCATCCGGGGGAGGACGACATTCCGGGCCTGATCCTGATCCCGGCGGCGGCGGACAAGGTGAAGATCCCCATGATCGCCTCGGGCGGCTTCGGCGACGGCCGCGGGCTGGTCGCGGCGCTCGCGCTGGGCGCCGAGGGGATCAACATGGGCACCCGCTTCTGCGCCACGCAGGAGGCGCCGATCCACGACTCCTTCAAGCAGGCGCTGGTGGAGAACGACGAGCGCGCCACTGACCTGATCTTCCGCAGCTACCGCAACACCGCCCGCGTGGCGCGCAACGCGGTCAGCCGGAAGGTGCTGGAGCTGGAGCATGCAGGAGAGCCCTTCGACGCCGTCGCGCCGCTGGTGAAGGGGACGCGCGGGCGGGAAGCCTACGAGAGCGGCGATCTCGACCACGGCATCTGGTCCGCCGGCACGGTGATGGGCCTGATCCACGACGTGCCGACCGTGGCCGAGCTGGTCGGACGCATCATGGGAGAGGCCGAGGGGATCATCCGCAACCGCCTCGCCCCCCTCGTCGGCCGCGGCTGAGCGGGGCCCCAGGCGAGATGCCGGCGCGGGCGCCCCCCCGCCGGCCGCGGCCGCCCTCGCCCTATCCGCACATCCAGGGCGGACCCATGCGCCTGATCGGCCGGTTCCAGGACAGGCACGCCCCGCTGGTCGCCTGACTTGAGAGCTCGCTCACCCGCTCCCTGACCCGGTTCGGCGCAGTGGTGACCAAGCTGCGCGAGACCGGGATGTTCACGCCGCCCATCGGCATGAACGTCATCGTAATCGAGGGCGTGGCGGAGGGCCTGATCAGCGCGACGCGCATCTTCCGCGGGGTGTTCCGGTTCATCCTGATGGTCCTGGCGGCGGTCCGGCTGCTGGCGGCCTTCCCGAAGCTCATCCTCTACCTGCCCGGCGTGCGAGGCCGGCCGGCGCGAGGCCGCTTCCCCGCGGCCTCGACGCCGGTTAGCGTTGCGCAAGGACCCCGGCGCGAACCGGGGCGTCGAGGCCAGGGAGGAAGGAACCATGCCGCTGCACCCGTTCATCGTGCAACTTCTCGAACAGCTCGCCGACCGTCCGGCGATCTCGGCTGGCAGCCCGCAGGACGCGCGCGACCTGATCGCGGCGGGACGCGAGGTCCTCGGCCCCGGCCCGGAGATGCACGAGACGCGGGACTTCGCCCTGCCGACCCGCGCGGGCGCCATCCCAGCCCGCCTGCACATCCCCCGCGCCGAGCCCGCCGGCCTCGTCGTCGTCCTGCACGGGGGCGGCTGGGTGATCGGCAACATCGACGACTACGACACGCTCGGCCGCCAGTTCGCGGCCGAGAGCGGCTGCGCCGTGCTGCTGCCCGACTATCGGCTGGCGCCCGAACACCCCTTCCCCGCGCCGCTGGAGGACGCGGAGGACGCGCTGCTCTGGGCCGCCGAGGAAGCCAAGCGCGGCTTCGCCCGCCCGCTCGCCCTCGCCGCGGCGGGCGACAGCGCGGGCGGCAACCTCGTCACCGTCGCCGCGCGGCGCCTGCGCGGGCGCGTGGATCTGGCGCTGCAGAGCCTGATCTACCCCGTCACGGACTGCGACGTGTCGCGCCCCTCCTACGCGGCCCATGGCGAGGGGCTGCCGCTGACGGCCCGCGACATGGCCTGGTTCTTCGACCACTACTCGGACGCCGGAACCCGCGCCACGCCGGACATCGCGCCGCTTCGGGCGCCGGACCTCGCCGGCCTGCCCCCGGCGGTGGTCAGTCTCGCCGAATACGACATCCTCCACGACGAGGGCCTGGCCTACGCCGAGGCGCTGGAAGCCTCCGGGGTTCCCGTCACCCTGCGCCGGGCCGATGGGATGACCCACGGCTACATCCGAATGCACAATCTCTGCGAGCCGATCGCCGCGGAGGTGACCCGCCTCGGGCGCGAGCTCGGCGAGGCCTGCGCCGCCGCCGCGCCCCAGCGCGCCTGATCGCGAAAGGGAGCCGCCATGCAGGACCTGTCCGGAAAGACCGCCTTCGTCACCGGCGCCGCCTCGGGCATCGGCTTCGCCATCGCCCGGGCCCTGGCCGCGGAGGGCATGCGCCTCGCGCTCGCCGACATCGACCTCGACGCCCTGCGCGCCGCCGAGGCCGAACTGCGGGACGCCGGCGCGGAGACGCTGCATCTGCGGTTCGATGTTTCCGACCCCGCCGCCTGGGCCGCGGCCGCCGAGCATGCCGCGCATCATCTCGGCGAGGCCGATCTTCTGATCAACAACGCCGGCGTCTCCCCGGCGCGCGTCCCGGCCGAGCAGATCACGCCCGAGGACTGGGCATGGCTGATGTCCATCAATCTCAACGGCGTGCATAACGGGATCTCCGCCTGGCTGCCGCGCATGAAGCGTCGCGGAACGGAGGCGCACATCGTCAACACCGCCTCGATCCTGGGCCATTTCGGGATGGCGAACGCGTCGGATTACGTGGCCTCCAAATACGCGGTGGTGGGCCTGTCCGAATGCCTGCGCATAGAGCTCCGGGACACGCCCGTCGGCGTTTCGGTCCTCTGCCCCGGCCTCGTCGCGACGCCGCTGCGGGAGAACTCGGCCCGCGAGCGCCCCTCGGCGAAGGGCGCCCCGAATCCCGAGCCCGCGGCCGACCCGGCCCGACCGGGCGGCATCCCCGCCGAGCAGGTCGCCGCGCAGGTGATCGAGGCCGTCAGGACGCGCCGTTTCTGGATCGGGACGCATCCCGAATACGGCCCCGTGATCGAGGCCCGCGCCGCCGAGATCGCAGGCGCCTTCGCGGGCGAGGAGACGGGCGAGGACATCGCGTTCCTGGCCGGCGGCGCCCTGGCGGCGCATCGAGGCTGAGGGGGGGGTGAAGGGCGCCGAAAGGACAGCGCACCCGGCGATGTGCATTGACTTGCTCGGGGCCCGGCCAATACCCTCCGCCCGCGCCGAGCGAAAGGCGCGACAAGCGCTTCCGAGGCTGCGCTCGGAAGTTCGTGCGGGCCAATGAGACCCGCGCAATCGGGAGGACACGCATACCATGACGACCACACGCTTCGCCGCGTCCGCCGCGGCGTCCCTCGTCGCCGCGCTGGGCTTCGCCGCCGCCGCGCAGGCGCAGGAGCTGCCGGACACCATGACCTGGACGTCCTACGACGTGGGCTCCGCCGGCTACGCCGAGGCGTCGGCCATGGCGGACGCCTTCGGCAAGGAATTCGGCACCCGCATCCGCATCCAGCCCTCGGGCTCCTCGATCGGCCGGCTGCAGCCGGTGGTTTCGGAGCAGGCCGACTACGGCTTCCTCGCCACCGAGGCGTTCTTCTCCTCGGAAGGGACCTACGACTTCGCCGTTCGCCGCTGGGGTCCGCAGGACCTGCGCACACTCGCCGGCCGCCCGGCCGCCTTCGGCATGCCGAGCGCGGCCGACGCCGACATCCGCCAGATCTCCGACGCCGCGGGCAAGCGCGTCGCCTTCGTGGCGGGCAACCCCTCGGTCAACGTGAAATGCGACGCCATCCTCGCCTTCGGCGGCCTGACCCGCGACGATGTCGAGGCGATCATGTTCCCCACCTACGGCGCGGCGATGAGCTCGCTGGCCCAGGGCAAGGCGGACGCCACCTGCACCACGACCACGCCCAGCCAGCTCTATGAGCTCGCCGAGTCGCCGCGCGGCATCCACTGGGTGGACATCCCCGCCGACAACGAGGAGGCCTGGGCCCGGGTTCACGAGGTCGCGCCTTTCTTCAAGCCCTACACCGAGGCCGTGGGCGCGGGCCTGTCGGAGGACAACCCGGCGCAGGTGATGGCCTACCGCTACCCGGTGCTGGTCACCCGCGCCGATAAGTCGGCCGACGACGTCTACGCCATGATCAAGGCGATGGACGAGACCTACGACATGTACAAGGACGCCACGGCGGTGATGAACCGCTGGAAGCTGTCCGACGCCGGCACGCCCCCGATCGACGTCCCCTTCCACGAGGGCGCCATCCGCTACCTCAAGGAGATCGGTGTCTGGACCGACGAGCACCAGGCCTGGAACGACCAGCGCACGGAGCGACTGAACGCGCTGCTCGCGGCCTGGGACGAGGCCATGGCCGAGGGCGAGGACATGGGCGACGAGGACTTCGCCGCGCTTTGGGAAGAGAAGCGCCAGCAGGCGCTCGCCAGCGTGAACTGACCTCGCCTCGTCCTAGATGACAGGTGCGGAGCGGCCTGCGCGGCCGCTCCGCCGCCCTCTGCGCCCGGGTGCCCGATGCCTTCCGAAAGAATTGCCGACGCCCATGAGGCGCCCGCCCCCGATCGGGGCGGACGCCTGAGAGGAGCCGCCTACTGGGCGGTGATGCTGCTGGCCGCCATCGGCCTGCTGATGACGATCAACCAGACCTTCGTTCTGGACCTTTTCGGGTTCCAGCCCCTGGGCAACGGCTTCCTCTACTACCTGATCGGCATCTTCCTTGCCGCCGCCTTCCTGATCTTTCCGGCCCGCGCCGCCGACGCGGACCGCGTGCCCTGGCATGACTGGCTCTTCGCCGCCGTGGCGATCGCCGCCGGCGCCTATCTGGCGCAGAACGCGCTGCGGATCATCAACGAGGGCTGGGAATTCTCGGCCCCGACCGAGGCCATGGCCGCCGCCTCCGCGCTCATCGTGCTGGTGCTGGAGGGGGTCCGCCGCTGCGGGGGCTGGCCGCTTCTGGCCGTGGCGCTGATCTTCGGCGCCTACCCGCTCTACGCCGACTACATGCCCGGCTTCCTCTGGGGCAACTCCTACGATCTCGGCGGGACGATCCGCGCGCATGTGCTGGGGGTGGAGAGCATCATCGGCATTCCCATGCAGGTGGTCGCCAACCTGGTGATCGGCTTCGTGGTTTTCGGCTCCGCCCTGACCGTGACCGGCGGGGGGGAGTTCTTCATGCGCCTGGCGACCTCGCTGATGGGCCGCACCCGAGGCGGGCCGGCCAAGGTCTCGGTCGTCTCCAGCGCGCTGATGGGCTCCCTTTCGGGCAGCGTGATCTCCAACGTGCTGACGACCGGCGCCATCACCATCCCCGTGATGAAGCGCACCGGCTACCCGCCCCACTACGCCGCCGCGGTGGAGGCCTGCGCCTCCACGGGCGGCACGCTGATGCCCCCCGTCATGGGCGCGGTCGCCTTCATCATGGCGTCCTTTCTGGGCGTCCCCTACGCGGACGTGATGATCGCCGCCTTCCTGCCGGCTCTGCTCTTCTACGTCGCGCTGCTGATGCAGGTGGACCACTACGCCGCGCGCAACGGTCTGCGCGGGCTGCCGGCCGAGGAGATCCCGCGCCTGCGCGACACGCTGATCGAGGGCTGGCCCTACCTGCTCAGCCTCGCGATGCTGATCTACATGCTGCTCTTCATGCGGCTGGAATCCTACGCCCCCTACTACGCGACGGGCGTGCTGCTGGTCATCTCGCTGTTCCGCAGCCAGCACCGCCTCGATCTCGCCCGCGCGCAGACCCTGCTGCTGGATCTCGGGCGCAACGTCGGCAACCTCGTGGCGATCCTGACAGGGATCGGGCTGGTGGTCGGCGGTCTGTCCTACACGGGCGTCGCCGGCGCCTTCTCGCGGGAGCTGCTGCTCTACGCTGGGGACAGCATCGCGCTGATGCTGATCGCGGGCGCGGTGACGAGCTTCGTGCTCGGCATGGGGATGACCGTCAGCGCCTGCTACATATTCCTGTCGATCCTGCTGGCCCCCGCCCTGGTGCAGGCGGGCCTGAACCCGCTGGCGAGCCACCTCTTCATCCTCTACTGGGGGATGATGTCCTACATCACGCCGCCCGTGTCGCTGGCCGCGATCACCGCGGCGGGCATCGCCGGATCGGACAACACCCGCACGGGCTTCTACGCGATGCGGCTGGGCAGCATCCTGTTCGTGCTGCCCTTCCTGTTCGTGCTGAACCCCTCGCTGATCCTGCAGGGGGAGGTCGGCTGGATCCTGCTCTCCGCGGCCACGGCCCTTCTGGCCATCTGGCTCTTCGCTTCGGCGCTGGAGGGGTATCTCTACCGCCTCGGGACCGTGGGCTGGCTGTCCCGGGCGGGACTGCTGGCGGCGGGCGGCGCGCTGATCTATCCGGGTTACTACAGCGATGCCGTGGGGCTCGCCGCAGCCGTCGTCGTTTACGCCGTCAACCTCGCCTTCGGCGCGCGCCGGTCGGACATGGCGTAGGCGTCGGGACCCTTCGGAGCGGCGGCAGGGCGTGGCTTGCCGTCGCGCCGTCGCCGGGGAGCCGCTGCGGGATGGCGCAGACAAGGCTCGAGCAAAGTCGGGCCGAGCTGCCGCCGAGGCTCAAGCGCCGCGGAAGACCGGCTCGCGCTTCTCCAGGAAGGCCGCCCGCGCCTCGGCATGGTCCTGTGTCGCGAAAAGCTGCATCTGCGCGTCCATCTCGGCGGCCAGCACATCCTCCAGGCTCTCCGCACGGTCGGCCATCAGGCGCTTGAGATGACCGGCGGGAAGCGGCGCGAGCCGGCAGGCGCCCGCGGCCAGCTCCCGCGCCTTGTCGGCCAACGCACCCGGCGCCGTCAGCGCATCCGCGATCCCCATCTCCAGCGCCGCGGGGGCGTCCACCACCCGCGCCTCGAGAAACAGCTGCCGGGCGCGCGCCGCGCCGACCCGCTGGGGCAGCGTCCACAGGATGCCGCAGTCGGGAACGAGCCCCACCCGGCCGAAGGAGGCGCAGAAGCGCGCGGTTTCGTCAGCCACGACATAGTCACAGGCCGTCGCCAACCCGAAGCCGCCACCGTAGGCGGGCCCGGACACCGCGGCCACCGTCGGCTTCTCCCCTGCCGCGAGGAGACGCACGACGTCATGCAGCACGCCCAGCTTGCGCCGCCCGCCGACCATGTCGCCGGGCTGCATGGCGTGGATGTCCCCGCCCGCGCAGAAGCAGCCGCCCGCCCCCGTCAGCACGATCGCCTCGACCTCGGGATCGGTCTGGGCGGCGGTGAGCGCGTCGCGCAGCGCCTCCCGGATCGCCACGCTCAGCGCGTTGCGCCGCTCCGGCTCGTTCAGCGTCAGCGTGAGAACGCCGTCCTCCAGCCCCCGGTCGAGCCCGCCCATGTCCCGCGCCTCCTGCCCTGCGCCGCCTTCGGGAAGAAACCCCGGCAGCGGGCCGTTGAATTCATTCTCCATCTGGAAGATGGTTCTCACATGAGAAATTCGGCCGATCAAGACGCCGCCGGAGCGGGCCCGAAATATGTCGGCGCAGTGGAGAACGCCGTGCGCATCCTGCGCCGGCTGTCGGAGCGCGCCACGCCCGCAGGCGCCGCCGCGATCGCGCGGGAGACGGGGCTGAACACCTCCACCGCCTTCAACATCCTGCGCACCCTCGCGAAGGAGGGGCTCGTCGCCTTCGACCCCGCCGACAAGACCTATCGTCTGGGCCTCGGCATGCTGGAGTTCTCGGCGCCGATCCTCGGGGCCGACCAGGCCGATCTCATCCGCCCGGAGCTCGGCCGCCTTTCGGTCGATCACCGGACGCTGATGTGCCTGTGGCTCTTCACCGGCAACGAGCGGATGGAGCTGCATGACCGCGTCATGGCCCATGAGCTCGTGCGGGTCGACATCGCGCTGGGCTCCCGCCTGCCCGCCTGCGCGGGGGCCGTCGGGCGCTGCTACGCCGCCGCGCGCGGTTTCGGGCGCGAGGAGCTGCGCGCCCGCTACGCGGATCTTCGCTGGAACGTCGCGCCGGGATTCGAGACCTACGCCGACGAGGTCGAGGCGGCGAAGAAGCTCGGCTTCGCCCGCGACCGCGGCCAGCTCTTCCATGCCCTCGACACGGTCGCCGCCGTGATCCCCGACCACCAGGGCCATCCCCGCTTCGGCCTCTCGGCGCTGTGCATTGCCGGCCAGCTGGACGAAGCCGCGATGCAGTCGCTGGCGGAGGACCTGCGCGACACCGCCGCGCGGATCGCCGGGCGACTCTTCGGCGTTGCCGCCCGGCGGTGCGTGGGCAGGGCCGGGGCCGCCGCCCCGCCCCCCTTTCCCCGCGGCGAGGCCGGCGGCCGGGCCGCGGGCTCTTGATGATCTGAGCAGAGCGGCATGGGGCGCCCGCCGCCCGCCGAAAGAAGAAGGAGGACGCTTCCGTGAAATGGTCCGCGAAGATCGGCCGCGTCGCCGGCATCGACCTGCGCGTGCATGCCACGTTCCCATTGCTGTTCCTCTGGGTCGGCTTCATCTACTGGGCGCAGACGGGCACGGTGGACGGCGTCCTCTTCGGCCTGGCGCTGGTCGCCACGCTGTTCCTTTGCGTGGTGCTCCATGAATACGGGCACGCGCTGACCGCCCGGCGCTACGGAATTTCCACGCGCAACATCACGCTGCTGCCTATCGGCGGCGTGGCCATGCTTGAAGCCATGCCCACGGACCCGAAGCAGGAGATCGTGGTCGCCGTCATGGGCCCGGCCGTGAACGTGGCGATCGCCGCGGCGCTGTTCGTGTGGCTGTCGCTGACCACCAGCCCGCAGGAACTGGAGGCGCTGTCGCAGCTCGAGGGCGAGCAGATCACCATCATGGACATCGGCTTCCTGCCCGCGGTGATGTCCGCCAACATCTTCCTGGTGCTGTTCAACATGATCCCGGCCTTCCCCATGGATGGCGGGCGGGTGCTGCGCGCCGCGCTCTCATTCCGGTGGGGCCGGTTGAAGGCCACCCGCGTCGCCGCGGCCGTGGGCCAGACGCTCGCCGTCGGCTTCGGCATCCTCGGGCTGATGGGCAACCCGTTCCTGATCCTGATCGCGCTCTTCGTCTGGGTCGGCGCCCAGGCCGAGGCCGGCGCGGCGGAGGTGGAGCTGCGCCTGAACCGCCAGCCCGTCTCCCGGGCCATGATCACGGATTTCCACGCGCTCTCGCCGCACGACCCGCTGTCGCGCGCGGTGGACCTGACCCTGGCGGGCACGCAGAAGGACTTCCCCGTGCTGGCCCATGGCGGCCTGGTCGGCGTGGCGACCCAGACCTCGCTGCTCAAGGCTCTGCACGACCACGGCCCGGACGGAGAGGTTGGCATGGCCGTGCAGGACGCCGCGACGGCCCGGCTCGGCGACACCCTCGACGAGCTGCTCAAGAGCCTTCAGCAGACCGAGACGAGCGTGATCTGCGTCCTCAAGAACGGGGAGCTGGTTGGCATGGTGGACCTGGACAACATCCAGGAGTACCTGCGCATCCGCGCCGCGCTAGAGGAGGCCTGAGCCTCAGCCCTCCGCCAGCCGCTCGGCCGCCATCTCGCGCAGCTTCGCCTTCTGGATCTTGCGCCCGTTGGCGCTGTCCGTCGTGGGGAAGTCCTCCACCGCGAAAATGCGCGCGGGGACCTTGAAATGGGCCAGCGCGCGGGTCGCGGCCTCCAGCGCGGCGGTCTCGTCGAAGCCCTCGGGGCCGGGAATGGCGAAGGCGACCGGGCGCACCCGGCCCCCGACATCGACGCCGACGACCTGGCTGTCCGCGATCCCGGGGAAGTCCTCCAGCACCTCCTCGATCTCCGCGGGGTCCACCAGGAAACCGGCGAGGCGGATCGCGTCGCCCCCGCGGGCGAGATAGACGAAGGTCCCGTCGTCGCGCAGCAGCCCCACATCGCCGGTGCGGAAGAACCCTTCGGGATCGATCGCCTTCTCCGTGGCCTCGGGGTTGCGGTGATAGCCGATGAAGCTGGTCTTCGCCCGGATCTCCAGATCCCCGACCTCGCCCGGCGCCATCAGCCGTCCTGTCTCCCTGTCGCGCACGCGCACCTCGCTGTCCGCGCGCACCGGCCGCCCGCCGCCCTTCAGACGTTCCTCGACCGGAAGCTCGGCAGGCTGGGTCGCGAAGAGCGCGTTGACCTCCGACGAGCCGTAGACGCCACGCAGCGGCAGCCCCCGCTCGGCCCCCTCGCGCATCACCTCGCCCAGACCCGGCGTGAAAGCCCCGAAGCCGCAGAAGCGCGCGGAGGCCAGCCCCTCGAAGTCGAGCTCCATGAGCCGGCGGAACATCTCGTCCGAGCCGAAGAGATGTGTCAGCCGCCCCTCCCGGATCAGACGCGAGGCCGCCTCCGCCTCGAAGACATGCATCAATTGGGCCGGCGCGCCGCCCGCGATGGCGCCCATCACGCTGTTGAGCCCGAACACCCCGCAGAAGGGCATGGCCGCCAGCAGACCGGCGCCCGGCTCGTCAAAGCCTAGGGCCTGCGCGCAGGACAGTCCGTGGAGCGCGATCGTCCGCTGGGGATGGGTCACCAGCTTGGGCGCGGAGGTCGTGCCCGAGGTGGTGAAGAAGATCAGAGGCGCCTCCGGGTCGCTCTTCACGTCCGGGCCGGGATCGGTGCACGCGTCCGGGTCGGGGTCGAAGGCGACGACCGGCCGGCCCAGCAGCCGCCCCGCCGGCGCCTCGCCCAGCACGGCGACGCTCTCCAGCTCGGGCAGATCCGCCCCGTCCATCTCCGCGACGACGCCGGCGAAGTCGATCCGCCCGAAGTCCGGCTGCAGGATCAGGGTCCGCGCGCCGGAGGACTTGAGGATATGATGCAGCTCCGCCTGCCGGTAGCGGGTGTTCACCGCCGCCACCGCAATCCCGCGCCGGGCGGCGGCGAAGAGCAGCGCCATCCATTCCAGCCGGTTGACCAGCCAGACCGCCACGCAGTCCCCGGGTCCGACGCCCTGCCGCGCGAACCAGTCCTCGCAGGCCGCGACCCAGGCGCCGAAGCCTGTCGCGTCGAAGCGCTTTCCGTCCTCCTCGACGAACACCGCGCTTCCCCGGTCGCGATGGGTCGCCAGCAGGTCGTCCAGGCGCATCTCATCCGCCATCGGCGGTCCTCCTCCTCCTCGTCTCTGCGGCGTGCCGTCTCATTTTCGCCGGAGAAAGACGTTTTCTATGGAGAAAGTCAAATCCCCAGGACCGGATCGCGTCCGGGCCCCCGCATCGTTAGCCTGCGCCATGCACTCAGGGAGATTCGACCATGAATGTCAGCCCCGCCGATCTCCGCCCGCCTTCCGATCGCGCGGCAGGCCCGCATCCCGTCCCGGACTCCCGCGGCCTCAATCTCTTTGACGCGGACCCGGAGCTGGAGGACCTGATCCGCCTCCACCTGCCGCAGGACCTGGCCGAGACCCTCCTGCCCCGCCTGCGCCGCCTGGGGGAGCTGGCGGGCGGCGAGCTCGACATCCTGGCCGACGAGGCCGACAAGAATCCGCCGCAGCTCGTCCACCGCACCCGCCGGGGCGAGGACGACCAGCGCCTGGTCAAGCATCCCGCCTACCGGGAGATGGAGCGCATCGCCTTCGGCGAGTTCGGCCTCGCCGCCATGTCCCACCGTCCGGGCGTCTTCGGCTGGCAGGCCCCCCTGCCCCCGATCGCCAAGTACCTGGTCACCTACCTTTTCGCCCAGGCGGAGTTCGGCCTGCTCTGTCCGGTCTCGATGACCGACAGCCTGACGCGCACCCTGCGCAAGTTCGGAGATCCGGAGCTCGTCGGGCGCTTCCTAGACGGTCTGACCAACCAGGACATCGCCGAACATCTGCAGGGCGCGATGTTCATGACCGAGACCGCGGCCGGGTCGGATGTCGGCCGCACCGAGGTCACGGCCACGCCCCTCGAGGACGGCATGTGGGCGCTGCACGGCGAGAAATGGTTCTGCTCCAACGCCGACGCCGACCTCGCCATGGTGCTGGCGCGCCGCCCGGACACGGAGCCCGGCCTCAAGGGCGTCTCGCTCTTCCTCCTGCCCAAGGTCCTGCCGGACGGGACGCGCAACAGCTACCGGATCGTGCGGCTGAAGGACAAGCTGGGCACCCGCTCCATGGCCTCGGGCGAGATAAGCCTCGAGGGGGCGCGGGCCTGGCTCGTGGGCGACCCGGGGGCCGGCTTCCGCCAGATGGCGGACATGATCAACAACTCGCGCCTGTCCAACGGCGTGCGCTCGGCCGGCATGATGCGACGCGCGGTGACCGAGGCCCTCTTCGTCGCCCATGAGCGCGAGGCCTTCGGCCGCCCGCTCATCGAGATGCCCCTGATGCGGCGCGAGCTCGCCAAGCTGGTCGTCCCGGCCGAGCAGGCCCGCGCCATGATGTTCCTGACCGCCGAGACGCTGCGCCGGTCGGACGCCGGCGAGGACGGCGCCTATTCCCTGCTGCGCATTCTCACGCCCCTGATCAAGTTCCGCGCCTGCCGCGACGCGCGCAGGGTGACGGGCGACGCGATGGAGGTGCGCGGCGGCTGCGGCTACATCGAGGACTTTCCCGACGCCCGCCTGCTGCGCGACTCCCATCTCGGCTCGATCTGGGAGGGAACCTCGAACATTGTCGCCCTGGACGTCATCCGCGCCGGCCGGCGCGAGGGCTCCTTCGACGCGCTGGAGGCGCATCTTGCGCTCCTCGCGCCCAACGGCGGCGCGGGCGCCGAGCTGCGCGAGCTCGCCCGCCCCGCCTTCGCCCTGGCCCGCGACGCCGCGGCCACGAAGGACCCCTCGCTGGCGCGCCAGGCGGCCTCCGCTCTCTACAACCTCACCACCGCGACCGCGCTCGCCTGGGAGGCGGAGAGGCTAGACAGCGACCGGAGACGCGCGCTGGCGGAGCTTGTCCTGCGCCACCGCCTGCGCCCGGTGGACCCGCTCGCCGCCGAGGCCGCCGACGAGGCGTTCAACGCCCGCGTCCTTCACGATCCGCGGGGCTGAGCCCTGCCCTCGGTCCGCCGGCTCGCGCCCCGGCTTGACCCGCATCAAGGCCGCGTCGCCCGACCCGGCTAGGGTGTCGGGCGAACAAGCAAGCAAAGGGAGTCCGACATGGACCTGCCGCACGGAGCCTGGGTCGTCGTGGCCGACGGAGAACGCCGCCTTCTGCTGGAGAACCGCGGCGACCCGGACCTCATCGACCTGCGCGTGCGCGAGCACGCCGAGAGGCCGACGGAGCCCAACGCCGTGCAGGGCTCGGACGAGCCCGGCCGCTTTCCCGTGCATGGCGGCCGGCGCGAGACGGTTCAGGAGGCCGACTGGCGCCGGCTCGACAAGGCCCGCTTCGCCGCCGAACTCGCCGACGAGCTCAACGCCGCGGCCGCCTCCGACAGACTGCCGCCCTGGGTGCTGGTCGCCGATCCGCGGTCGCTCGGGGAGATCCGCCAGCGCCTGGCGCCTCCCGCGCGCGAGCGGATGCTCCGGGACCTGCCCGCGGACCACACCCATGACGAGGTCCCCCAGATCGAGGCGCTGGTCAAGCGGCTCTGAGGTCGCCGGGAACCGGGTTCACAGCGCTCCCGCCCGGTCGAGGGCGGCGCGCACCTCCTCGACCGCGGCCTCGCTTAACGGCGGCTGGGGCGGGATCGGCTCGCCGCAATCGATCCCCTGCAGCTTCAGCCCGGCCTTCACGGCGCCGGCGAGGTTGTGGCGGGCGAAGACCTCGTTGACGGCCCAGAGCTCGCGCTGCAGCGCCATCGCCTCGTCCCACTTCCCCGCCCAGCACAACTCGTAGAGCCGCACGCTCTGGCGCGGGATCAGGCAGGAGGGGCCGGCCATCCAGCCCCGCCCCCCGATCAGCATCACCGCCGCCGTGACATGGGAGGAGGCCGCGAAGACGCCCAGCCGCCCCTCGGTCCGGTTCAGGATGCTCAGCAGCCGGCCGGTGTTGTTGGAGGCGTCCTTGACCCAGCGGATGTTCGGGTGATGCGACAGCCGGTCGATCGCCGGCAGGCTGAGATCGGAGCGCTGGAAGTTGGGGTTGGTGTAGAGCGTGACCGGAAGCTCGGTCGCGTCGGCGACGGCGGAGAAGTAGCTCACGACCCCTTCCTCGGGCACCGGGAAATAGGCCTCCAGCACGGCGAGCAGCCCGTCCGCCCCGATCTCAGCCCAGCGCTTCGCCTGAAGGACCGCCTCGGCCGTCGAGGTGGAGGCCACGCCCGCGATCACCGGCACGCGTCCGGCCGCGGCCTCGACAACCGTCTCGACCACCGCCTCGCGGCGGCGCAGGTCGAGATAGGCGAACTCGCCCGTGGAGCCCAGCGGGCACAGGCCGTGCACCCCCGACTCCACCAGATGCTCGCACAGCGCCCCGAGCGCGGCGCGATCCACCTCGCCCTCCGCATCCAGAGGCGTGACCAGATAGGGGATCACCCCGTGCAGCTCGACCATCGCGCCCTCCCGGCTCTTCGCGGTTCCGCCGGTCCAGCCTACGCGGAGGGGCCGGCTCGCCCAAGCGAGTTGCGTGCGCGCCCCGGGCGAAAATCGACAGAGGCCGGCGGGACTTTCCAGGTCTTGGCGCCCTGGGCCTCCAGCCGCTTGAACCGCCTGCGCCCTTACGGTCGCCCACGGCGCCGGAGGCGCCGGATGCAGTGATGACAATGCGCCGTGGTCTCGTCATGCTGCGATGCAGCGCAACCCGTCCCGCCAAAGGCAGGAGCCTCCCATGCCCGAGTTCCGCAAGATCCTCGTCGCCAACCGCGGAGAGATCGCCATCCGCGTCTTCCGCGCGGCCAACGAACTCGGCAAGCGCACGGTCGCCGTCTACGCGGAGGAGGACAAGCTCAGCCTGCACCGCTTCAAGGCCGACGAGGCCTACCGCGTCGGCGAGGGAATGGGCCCGGTGCAGGCCTATCTCTCCATCGACGAAATCCTGCGGGTGGCGCGCGAGTCGGGCGCTGACGCCATCCATCCCGGCTACGGGCTGCTCTCGGAGAACCCGGATTTCGCGGAGGCCTGCGAGGCCGCCGGCATCGCCTTCATCGGCCCCCGCGCTGAAACCATGCGCGCCCTCGGCGACAAGGCGAGCGCCCGGCGCGTGGCGATCGAGGCGGGCGTCCCCGTCATCCCGGCCTCCGAGGTGCTGGGCGAGGACATGGAGGAGACCGCCCGCCAGGCCGACGAGATCGGTTACCCGTTGATGCTCAAGGCCAGCTGGGGCGGCGGCGGGCGCGGAATGCGCCCTATCCGCGGGCCGGGGGAGCTGGCCGACAAGGTGCGCGAGGGCCGGCGCGAGGCCGAGGCCGCCTTCGGCAACGGCGAGGGCTACCTGGAGCGGATGATCGAGCGGGCGCGCCATGTCGAGGTGCAGGTGCTCGGCGACGGGCGCGGCGGGCTCTACCACCTGTATGAACGCGACTGCACGGTGCAGCGCCGCAACCAGAAGGTCATCGAGCGGGCGCCCGCCCCCTACCTGACCGACGCCCAGCGCGAGGAGCTGTGCGAGCTGGGGCTGAAGATCGCGAAAGCGGTAGACTACCGCAACGCGGGCACCATCGAGTTCCTGATGGACATGGACCGCGGGACCTTCCACTTCATCGAGGTCAACCCGCGCGTCCAGGTCGAGCACACGGTGACCGAGGAGGTCACCGGCGTGGACATCGTCGCCGCCCAGATCCGCATCGCCGAAGGCGCGGACTTCGCCGAGGCGACGGGGATGGCGCGGCAGGAGGATATCCGCCTCAACGGCCACGCCCTGCAGTGCCGCGTGACGACCGAGGACCCGCAGAACAATTTCATTCCCGATTACGGGCGCATCACCGCCTATCGCTCCGCCACCGGCATGGGCATCCGGCTGGACGGGGGCACGGCCTATGCGGGCGGAATCATCACCCGCTACTACGACTCGCTGCTGGTCAAGGTCACCGCCTGGGCGCGCACGCCCGAGGCCGCCATCGCGCGCATGGACCGGGCGCTGCGGGAGTTCCGCATCCGGGGCGTGGCGACGAACATCGCCTTCGTGGAGAACCTGCTCAAGCACCCGGTGTTCCTGTCCAACGACTACACCACGCGCTTCATCGACACGACGCCGGAGCTGTTCGACCTGTCGCCCCGTCAGGACCGGGCGACGCGGCTGCTGACCTACCTGGCCGACATCACGGTCAACGGCCATCCCGAGACGGCCGGGCGGCCGCGCCCCCCGGCCACGGCGAAGCCCCCGCGCCCGCCCAGGCCGGCCGTTCCGCCGGCGCCCGGCACGCGCGACCTGCTGCTGGCCCAGGGACCGCAGGCGGTCGCGGACTGGATGGCCGCTCAGGAGCGGCTGCTGGTCACCGACACCAGCATGCGCGACGGGCACCAGAGCCTGCTGGCCACCCGCATGCGCTCCTACGACATGATCCGCGTGGCGCCGGCCTACGCCGCCAACCTGCCGCAGCTCTTCAGCGTGGAGTGCTGGGGCGGCGCGACCTTCGACGTCGCCTACCGCTTCCTGCAGGAATGCCCCTGGCAGCGCCTGCGCGACCTGCGCGCGGCCATGCCCAACCTGATGACCCAGATGCTGCTGCGCGGGGCCAACGGGGTGGGCTACACCAACTACCCCGACAACGTGGTTCGCAGCTTCGTCCATCAGGCCGCCGAGAGCGGGGTGGACGTGTTCCGCGTCTTCGACTCGCTGAACTGGGTGGAGAACATGCGCGTCTCGATGGACGCCGTGCTGGAGACCGGGAAGCTGTGCGAGGGCGCCATCTGCTACACCGGCGACATGCTGGACCCGGACCGGTCCAAGTATGACCTGAAGTACTACGTCGGCATGGCAAAGGAGCTGCGCGAGGCGGGCGCGCATGTCCTCGGCGTCAAGGATATGGCGGGGCTGATCAAGCCGGGCGCGGCGCGGGTCCTGGTCCGCGCGCTCAAGGAGGACGTCGGGCTGCCGGTCCATTTCCACACGCACGACACCTCGGGCATCTCCGCCGCCAGCGTTCTGGCCGCGGCGGAGGCCGGCGCGGACGCCGTGGACGCGGCGATGGACGCCTTCTCTGGCGGGACCTCCCAGCCCTGCCTGGGCTCGATCATCGAGGCGCTGCGGGGGACGGAGCGCGACACCGGCCTCGACATCGGCGCGATCCGCGAGATCTCGCACTACTGGGAGGCGGTCCGCGATCAGTACGCGGCCTTCGAGGCCGGGATGAAAGCGCCGGCCTCCGAGGTCTATCTGCACGAGATGCCCGGCGGGCAGGTCACCAACCTGCGCGCGCAGGCCCGCTCGATGGGCCTGGAGGGGCGCTGGCCGGAAGTGGCGCGCGCCTATGCCGAGGCCAACCGGATGTTCGGGGACATCGTGAAGGTGACGCCGTCCTCGAAGGTGGTGGGCGACATGGCGCTGATGATGGTCGCGCAGGGCCTGACGCGGGAGGAGGTGGAGGACCCGGAGACGGAGGTCTCCTTCCCCGACTCGGCGGTGGCCATGCTGCGCGGGGATCTGGGCCAGCCGCCGGGGGGCTGGCCCGAGGCGCTGCAGCGCAAGGCGCTGATGGGCGAGGCGCCGGAGACGGGGCGTCCCGGAGCGCGGCTGCCGGACGCCGAACTGCAGAAGCTGCGGGCGGAGCTGGAGGCGAAGCTCGAGGGGCTGGATGTCGATGACGAGGATTTCAACGGCTACCTGATGTACCCGAAGGTCTTCACGGACTACGCCGAGCGCCACCGCGAATACGGCCCGGTGCGCACCCTCCCCACCCCGACCTTCTTCTACGGCATGGAGCCGGGCGAAGAGATCTCGGTGGAGATCGACCCGGGCAAGACGCTGGAGATCGGGCTGGCCGCAATCGGGGAGACGGACGAGCAGGGCCGTGTGAAAGTGTTCTTCGAGCTCAACGGCCAGCCGCGCGTGATCCGCGCCCCCAACCGGGCGGCGGAGGCGCAGGGGCAGGCCCGGCCCAAGGCGGACCCGGACGACCCCGGCCAGGCGGCGGCGCCCATGCCCGGCGTGATCGCCTCGGTCGCCGTGGAGGCCGGGCGGCCGGTGCGCAAGGGCGACCTGCTGGTGACCATCGAGGCGATGAAGATGGAGACCGGCATCCATGCCGAGCGCGACGGCCTCGTGCGCGAGCTTCTGGTCTCGCCCGGCGCGCAGGTGGAGGCGAAGGACCTGCTCCTGCGCATCGGCGATGCGGAGTGACGGACCGGGGCGGCGCATGCGCCCAAGGCATGGTAATCCGCATCCCTTCGCGTCATGCTGGCGCCTCGCCCCGGCTGCGCGGAGACATCAATGAACGCCGAACCCAGGATCGACCGCCGCCCCGCCGTCTGTCCGCATGACTGCCCCTCGACCTGCGCGCTCGAGGTTGAGGTGCTCGACGGCTCGCGCATCGGCCGGGTGCGCGGGGCGAAGTCGAACAGCTACACCGACGGCGTGATCTGCGCGAAGGTCGCCCGCTACGCCGAGCGCATCCACCACCCCGACCGCCTGACGCATCCGCTCAGGCGCGTCGGGTCCAAGGGCTCGGGCGAGTTCGAGCGCATCTCCTGGGACGAGGCGCTGAACGAGATCGCTGCGGCCTTCCGAAAGGCGGAGGAGCAGCACGGGCCGGAGGCCGTCTGGCCCTACTACTACGCCGGCACCATGGGGCTGGTGATGCGCGACGGGATCAACCGTCTGCGCCATGTGAAGCGCTATTCCGGCTTCTTCTCGACCATCTGCACGACCATGGCCTGGACCGGCTTCATCGCCGGGACGGGCCGGCTGGCCGGGCCGGACCCGCGGGAGATGGCGAAGGCCGACTGCGTGGTGATCTGGGGCACCAACGCCGTGCACACCCAGGTCAACGTCATGACCCACGCCATGAAGGCGCGGCGGGAGCGGGGCGCGAAGATCGTCGTCATCGACATCTACCGCAACGCCACGGTCCAGCAGGCCGATCTGGGCCTGGTGCTGCGCCCGGGCACGGACGGCGCGCTGGCCTGCGCGGTGATGCATGTCCTGTTCCGCGACGGCTGGGCCGACCGGGATTACCTGCGCGACTACACCGACGCGCCCGACGAGCTCGAGGCGCATCTGGCGACCCGAACGCCCGAATGGGCGGCGGAGATCACCGGGCTGAGCGTTGCGGAAATCGAGGAATTCGCGGCGCTGGTCGGCCGCAACCCACGGACCTATCTGCGCCTCGGCTATGGCTTCTCGCGCCAGCGCAACGGCACGGCGAACATGCATGCGGCGTCCTGCATCGCCGCCGTCACCGGGGCCTGGAAGCACGAGGGCGGCGGCGCCTTCCACAACAACGGCGCGATCTATCACTGGGACAAGACGCTGACCGAGGGGCTCGACGCGAAGGACCCCTCGGTGCGCGTGCTCGACCAGTCGCAGATCGGGCGCATCCTGACGGGGGACGCCAGGGCGCTGCGGGACGGCCCGCCTGTCACCGCCCTGCTGATCCAGAACACCAACCCGGTCAACGTGGCGCCCGAGCAGGTGCTGGTGCGGGCGGGCTTCGCGCGCGAGGACCTGTTCGTCGCCGTCCACGAGCAGTTCATGACCGAGACGGCGCAATGGGCCGACATCGTCCTGCCCGCCACCCAGTTCATGGAGCATGACGACCTCTACCAGGGCGGCGGACACCAGCATGTCATGTGGTCGGGCAAGCTGATCGACCCGCCGGGGGAGTGCCGCTCCAACCACGAGGTGATCTGCGCGCTGGCCGGGCGGCTGGGGGCGGAGCACGAGGGCTTCCGCCTCTCGGCCCGGGAGCTGGCCGACCGAACCCTGCAACGGTCGGGCCACGGCCGGCTCGCGGATCTCGAGCCGGAGAGCTGGCGCGACGTGCAGCCCGAGTTCCCCAAGTCGCACTACCTGGACGGCTTCGCCTGGCCGGACGGGAAGTTCCGCTTCAAGCCGGACTGGACAAGTGTTCCCAACGCCAATGCTGGGCTGTTCGGGCCGGTGCAGCAGATGCCCGCCCTGCCCGACCACTGGGACGTGATCGAGCGGGCGGACGAAACGCACCCTTTCCGGCTCGCCACCAGCCCCGCGCGGAATTTCCTCAACTCCACCTTCACGGAGACGCCCGGCTCGCGCAGCCGGGAGGACGGACCGAGCCTGATGATCCACCCAGAGGACGCCGCCGAGATCGGCGTGGCGGAGGGAGAGACGCTGCGCATCGGCAACCAGCGGGGGGAGACGCGGCTCAGGGCGCGCCTCTTCGACGGCGTCCGGCGCGGCGTGGTGATCGCCGAGGGGATCTGGCCCAACCGCGCGCATGAGGGCGGCGCCGGGATCAACATGCTGACCAGCGCCGCGCCGGTGGCGCCCTATGGCGGCGCGGCCTTCCATGACGCGAAGGTCTGGCTGCGCCCTGCCTGAGCCGTGGCGTCCGGCCGCTGGGACGGCTAGACAGGCGGCCCAACAGGCCAGAGATCGGAAAGGAGGGCCCGTGTCCGACCCGGTATCGGAACTTCTCGCCATGCTCGACATCGAGCGGCTGGAGCTGAACCTGTTCCGCGGCAGGGGCGGCGGGGGAGAGACCAGCCAGCGCATCTATGGCGGGCAGGTCATCGCCCAGGCGCTGGCGGCGGCCTATCACACCGTCGAGGACCGGCCCTGCCATTCGCTGCACGCCTATTTCATCCGCCCCGGCGACCCGAAGATCCCGGTGATCTACGAGGTCGACCGGGCCCGCGACGGGGGCAGCTTCACCACCCGCCGGGTGATAGCGGTCCAGCACGGACGACAGATCTTCAACCTCGCCGCGTCCTTCCACAAGGTCGAGAAAGGCTACGCCCACCAGCACCCGATGCCCCAGGCGCCCTCGCCCGAGGGGCTGCAGACCCGGGAGGAGCGCCAGCAGGCGCTGGCCGACCAGGCGCCGGAGAAATGGCGGGCGGAGATGCTGCGCCCCCGACCCATCGAGATCCGCGAGGTGGACCCGGTCAATCTGCTGGACCCCGAGCCCAAACCCGACCGCAACATGCTCTGGTTCAAGGTGGCGCGGGAGATCGAGGCGGAGCCCTGGGTGCATCACTGCCTGATGGCCTACGCCTCCGACATGAACCTGCTTAGCTCCGGCGTGCGGCCGCATGGCATGTCCTGGATGCTGGGCCAGGTCATGACGGCGAGCCTCGACCATGCCATGTGGTTCCATGCGCCCACGCGCTTCGACCGCTGGCACCTCTATTCCATGGACGCGCCCTTCTCCGGCGGCGGACGCGGGTTCAACCGCGGGGGAATCTATGACGAGGGCGGCACGCTGGTGGCCAGCGTGGCGCAGGAGGGGCTGATGCGACCCCTCAAACCGAAGGGCTGAGCCTCGGCCTCAGCCCTCCGAGGCCGCCAGAAGCGCGGCGTTGCCGCCCGCGGCGGTGGTGTCCACGCAGACATGACGCTCCACCACCAGCCAGGGGGCGAGGTCGGCCTCGCGCACCAGGGGAAGGATCGGGCCGGACCGGGCGGCGAGCGCCCTGCGAAGCGCCCGGGCGGTCTCCTTGTCGCCCCACCAGACGGCAGCGGCGAAGGGCGGGGCTTGTTCCAGCGCCTCGGGTGACGCGCCCTGAAGCAGCTCCACCGGGACGCAGCCGGCGGCGCGGGCCTGGCGGGCCTGTTCGGTCGCGGCCTCGGCGCCGGGGCCGAGGCAGAAGACGCGGCCGCGAGGCCAGAGGCTGAGGCGGTTGGATTCGCCGGTCGGACCGGGAAGCTCCGTCGCCTCGAGACGTCGCGGATCGGGCTCGGGCGCCTTCGACAAGGCCTCGGCCAGGGCGCCGGCGTCGGCGGGCTCGGCGTTGCCGGCGCCCCCCGCTTCGCCCAGCGGCGCGGCGCGGAAGCGGGGGACGTAGGCGGGGCCGCCGGCCTTGGGGCCGGTGCCCGACATCCCCTCGCCCCCGAAGGGCTGGGAGCCGACGATGGCGCCGATCTGGTTGCGGTTGACGTAGAGGTTGCCGACCCGGACGCGGTCCACGACCTCCTGCACGCGGTTGTCGATGCGCGTGTGCAGGCCGAAGGTCAGGCCGTAGCCCTTCCTGTTCACCGTCTCGATGACCCTGTGCAGGTCCTCGGCCCGGTAGGTGGCGATGTGCAGGACGGGGCCGAAGATCTCGCGGTCCAGGTCCTCGATGCCGTCCACGCGGATCGCCGCCGGTCCGACGAAGCAGCCCTGCTTCGGCGCCGGAAGCTGCTTGAGCAGCCGGCCCTCCTCCTTCGCGCGGCGGACATGCGCGTCGATCTCCGCCTTGGCCTCGGGGTCGATGACGGGGCCGACATCGGTGGAGACCGGCCAGGGATCGCCGACGGTCAGGGCGTCCATGGCCCCGAAGAGCATCTTCAGCATCTCCTCGGCCACGTCCTCCTGCACATAGAGGCAGCGCAGGGCGGAGCAGCGCTGGCCCGCCGACTGGAAGGCGGAGGCCAGGATGTCGCGCACCGCCTGCTCGGGCAGCGCGGTGGAATCGACGATCATGGCGTTGAGCCCGCCGGTCTCGGCGATCAGCGGGGCCTCGGGGGAGAGGTTGTCGGCCATCGCCCGGTGGATCGCCTGCGCGGTGTCGGTGGAGCCGGTGAAGACCACCCCGTTCACGCGCGGGTCGGAGGTCAGCGCGGCGCCGACGCGCCCGCCCTCGCCGGGGAGGAACTGCAGCGCCTCGTGCGGCACGCCGGCCTCGTGCAGCAGCTCCACGGCGCGGTGGGCGATGAGCGGGGTCTGTTCGGCCGGCTTGGCGAGCACCGCGTTGCCGGCGGCCAGCGCCGCCGAGATCTGGCCGGTGAAGATGGCCAGCGGGAAGTTCCAGGGCGAGATGCAGGTGATGACGCCGCGGGGCTCGGCCTGCGGCGCCTCGCGGCCGCGGGCGGCGTAGTAGCGCAGGAAGTCCACGGCCTCGCGCAGCTCCCCCACGCCGTCGAGCAGGTTCTTGCCCGCCTCCCGCGCGGCGACGGCGAAGAGCTCGCCGTAGTGCTCCTCGTAGAGGTCGGCGGCGCGCTCCAGCACGGCGGCGCGCTCCTCCGCCGGGACCGTCCAGGGACGGGCGGCGGAGAGGGCGGCCTCGATGTCCGCCGCATCCGCCTCGGTGATCGCCGGGTGCGCGTCGTCGAGGTCGGCGGGGTCCAGCGCCTCCCGCCGGCCGTCGCCCGTCGCGGGCGCGGCGAGGATGGGCGCGGCGCGCCAGACATGGCTGCGGAAGGGCGCGCGGGCGCGCTCGATCTCCGCCAGCTCCGCCGGGTCGGCGAGGTCCCAGCCGCGGGAATTGCGCCGCTCCGGCGCATAGAGCGCGGGGGGCGGCGTGATGGCGGGGTTGGGCAGCTCCGCCCCCTCCAGCGCGGAGAGCGGGTCGGCGGCGACCGTCTCGGGCGGCACGTCCTCGTCCACGATCTGGTGGACGAAGGAGGAGTTGGCCCCGTTCTCCAGCAGCCGGCGCACCAGGTAGGCCAGCAGGTCGCGATGGGCGCCGACGGGGGCGTAGATGCGGCAGCGGGTCCCTTCGCGCTCGCGCAGCGCCTCGTGCAGCGCCTCGCCCATGCCGTGCAGGCGCTGGAACTCGAACCCCGCGCGGTCCGGCCCGGCCATGTCGAGCACCGCCATGGCCGTGTGCGCGTTGTGGGTGGCGAACTGCGGATAGATGCGCTCGCGCATCGCCAGCAGCTTGCGCGCGCAGGCGAGGAAGGAGACGTCCGTGGCCGCCTTGCGGGTGAAGACGGGAAAGCCCGGCAGGCCGAGGACCTGGGCGCGCTTGATCTCGGTGTCCCAGTAGGCGCCCTTGACCAGCCGCACCATAAGCCGGCGGTCCAGCCGCTCGGCCATCGCGTGCAGCCAGTCGAGCACCGCGGGCGCGCGCTTGCCGTAGGCCTGCACCACCACGCCGAAGCCGTCCCAGCCGGCGAGATAGGGATCGGACAGGATCGCCTCGATGACGTCGAGCGACAGCTCCAGCCGCTCGGCCTCCTCCGCGTCGATGTTGAAGCCCATTCCGGCCTCCCGCGCCGCGCGAGCGAGGTCGCGGGCGCGTGGGACGAGAGTGTCCATCACCTCCTGCCGGTGGGCGGTCTCGTAGCGGGGGTGAAGGGCGGAGAACTTCACCGAGATGCCGGGATTGTCGCGGATGTCCCCGCCCTCGCAGCGCTTCGCGAGCGAAGCGATGGCCCCGGCATAGGCGGCGTGGTAGCGCCGCGCGTCGGCGTCGGTGCGCGCCGCCTCGCCCAGCATGTCGTAGGAGTAGGCATAACCCGCCTCCTCGCGCGGCCGGGCGTTGCGCGCGGCCTCTTCGATGTCGCGGCCCAGCACGAACTGGCGGCCCATCTCGCGCATGGCGTGATGCACGGCGGTGCGGATCACCGGCTCGCCCAGCCGGCGAACGAGCCCGTGCAGGGTCGCGGCGAGGCCGGACGTTTCGTCCTCGCGCAGGACGCGCCCCGTCAGCATCAGCCCCCAGGTGGAGGCATTGACGAGGCTGGAGGCCGAGCGGCCCAGATGCCTGCCCCACTGGGAGGGGGCGATCTTGTCCTCGATCAGCTCGTCCATGGTCTCGGCGTCGGGCACCCGCAGCAGCGCCTCGGCGAGGCACATCAGCGCCACGCCCTCCTCCGAGCTCAGCCCGTACTCCTCCAGGAACCGCTCCATCAGGCCCGGGCGGGCGTCGGAGCGGATGGCGCGCACGAGATCGGCGGCGGCCTGCGAGATGCGCGCGCGGTCCTCGCCGGAGAGCGCGGCGTCGTCCGCCAGCGCGCGCACGAGGGCGGCCTCGTCGGCCAGCGCATCGGCGCGCAGGCGGGCGCGGGCTTCGTCCAGCGGGTCGCCGGGGGCCGCGTCGAGCGGATCGAAGGGAGCGGCTTCGGTCATGGCGGGGTCTCCTCGTGTCCGGCGACAGGATAGCGCGGCGGGTGCGGGATTTTCGCCCGAAGAGGTGGCCGTGGCAGGACGAACGGCGCATAATGCACGCACATTGCGGAATGATAGAGGGCGCAGGCGGCCATGAGCAGGACGCTGGACCGTATCGACCGGCGCATTCTCGACATCCTCACGGCGGAGGGGCGCCTCTCCTACGCCGCGCTGGCCGAGCGGGTGGGGCTGAGCAAGAGCCCCTGCCAGGCCCGGGTCAAGCGGCTGGAGGCCGAGGGGATCATCCGCGGCTACCGCGCTGTGGTGGACCCCGCCGCCTTGGGCCGCCGCCACGTCGCCTTCGCGGAGGTCACGCTGGACGACACTCGCGAACCCGCCCTGCGCGCCTTCGACGAGGCCGCGCGCAAGGTGCCCGAGATCGAGGAATGCCACCTGATCGCCGGCGGTTTCGACTACCTGCTCAAGGTCCGCACGGAGGACATCCAGAGCTACCGGCGGGTGCTCGGCGAGGTGATCTCCGCCCTGCCCCATGTCGCCAAGACCTCCACCCATGTGGCGATGGACTCGGTCAAGGACCGCTGGGAGGAGAGCTGAGGCGCAAGGCCGCGCGCAGCGGGCTCGCCCGCCCCTCGGGGCGGGCGTAGGGTCGTCGGCAGCCCGACCTGCGCAGGGGAGCCGCCGATGACCTGGACCCGCTCGCTGCTCTTCCTCCCGCCCGTCGTTCTGGGCGCGGCGCTGCTGGCGCTTTCCATTTCCGGTCGCGAGCCTCCCGCCGCAAAGGACCGGGCGGAGATGGCGGAGCCCGTGCTCTTCGCGGAGGCGACGCCGAGGGCCTACGCGCCGCGCGTCCAGGGCTTCGGAGAGGTGCGCCCCGCCCGGATCTGGGACGCCGTCGCGCAGGTTCCCGGCCGGGTGGCGGAGCTGCATCCGGATTTCACGCGCGGCGGCTTCATCGAAGAGGGCGAACTGGTCGGGCGGATCGAGGATGCCGATTATCGGCTCGCCGTGGCCCAGGCCAGGTTGGAGATCGAGACCGCCCGCCTGGCTGTGGAGGAGCGCCGGCTCAGCCGCGAGACGACCCGCCGGCTGCTGGAGATCGAGCGCGAGGCGCTCGCCCTGGCCCGGCGGGAGCTGGAGCGCCAGCAGGATCTCGCCAGACGGGGGACCGCGGCCGCGGCGAGCGTCGAGGCCCAGGAGCGCGCCGTGCTGACCCAGCGCGCGCGCGTGCAGGACCTGGAGAACCGGCTCGAACTGGCCCCGGTGCAGATCGAAGAGCTGGAGCAGACGCTCGAGGTGCGCAGGTCGCGCCTGAGCGCCGCCGAGCTCGACCTGGCGCGCACCGAGCTTCGCGCGCCCTTCGACGCCCGGGTGGCGGAGGTCGCGGTCCAGCAGAGCCAGTTCGCCGGGGCCGGCGCGTCCCTGGGTCGTCTGGACGGGATCGGCGCGGCGGAGGTCTCCGCCCAGGTGCCTCCCGCGCGCATGGCGGGCTTCGCACGGCTGGCGGCCCGGGGCGGCGCGACGCCTCCGGACCGGGAGGGCCTGCGCGCCTCCGGGCTGAGGGCGGAGCTGCGCACCGTCTTTCAGGGCGTTGAGGCGAGCTGGGAGGCGGAGGTGCGCCGCATCTCCGACGTGATGGACCCGGAGACGCGCTCCATCGGCATCAT
>JBNJGE010000013.1:0-31659 GCA_051747505.1 Pseudomonadota bacterium
GGCCGCGATCATCTCCTCGTAGAAGGTGAGGCCGGGCAGGCCGGCGAGGTCCTCGGGCAGCTCCGAGCGGTCGCCGAGGAAGATGAAGCCGCGCACGGTTGTCAGCTGCGGCGCGACGGCGCGCACCAGCTCGGCGTCGGCCTCGTCGAAGGCCAGCCAGGCGTCCTCGGCGTGGTTGATGATGTAGACGAGCTGGTCCTCGTAAAGGCGCGGGTTGATGGTGTGGATCACCCCGCCCATGCCGGGGACGCCGTAGAAGAGCTCGAAATAGGCCCGCGTGTTCCAGGCCAGCACGCCGAGGCGCTCGCCCTCCTTCAGCCCGGCGCGCTTCAGCGCCTGGGCGAGCTTCTTCGCGCGCACCCGGATCTCGGCGTAGGTCATGCGCTGGATGGAGCCGTCGAGCTCCCGGCTGACCACCTCGACATCCGGGTGGCACTCGGCCGCGTAGTCCAGGAACTGGTGCTGGAGCAGCGGCACATCCATCATCAGGCCTTGCATGGGCGTTTCTCCTCCCCTGTCGGCGGGCGTTCGCGCGCCCGCCCTGTCGCTTGGATCCCGGCGCGCGTCCGCGCCTTCGCGAGCAGCATGGGCGAGGGGACGGGGCGCCCGCAAGCGCCCGACACGGCCAGATCGACGCGCCGCGAGAGCCGGTGCTAGGCTGCCCGCCCAAACCAGAACAGATGCGGGGGAGGAGACATGGACGGGCCGTTCGAGACCGAGGAGCGCCGGGCCTTTCGCGACACCGTGCGCCGCTTCGCGCGGGCTGAGATCGCGCCGAACATCGACGCCTGGGACGAGGCCGGCGAGGTCCCCTGGGCGCTGCACGAGAAGATCGGCGCGCTCGGCGCCTTCGGCTTCGGGATCGAGGAGCGCTGGGGCGGGCTCGGCTTCGACGACGCCTTCATGCGCATGGCCTATGCGGAGGAGCTGGCGCGGGTCGCCTCCTCCGGCGTCATGGCGGCCGTGGGCGGGCGCAACATCTCCCTCCAGCCCATCCATGACCTCGCCAACGAGGACCTGAAGGCGCGGGTGCTGCCGGAGGTCGTCTCGGGCCGCCGGGGCTCCGCGCTGGCGATCACGGAGCCGTCGGGCGGTTCGGACGTCGCCAGTCTCCGCACGCGGGCGCAGCGGGACGGCAACCACTACGTCATCACCGGCGAGAAGACCTACATCACCGGCGGCATGAAGGCCGACTGGTTCGTGGTCGCCGCGCGCACCGGCGGGCCGGGGCTGGAGGGCGTCTCCCTGTTCCTGGTGGAGGCCGACAGCACCGGCTTCTCCCGCACGCCGCTCGCGCGTAAGCAGGGCTGGTGGTGCTCCGAGCAGGCGACGCTGAGCTTCGACGGCGTCCGGGTTCCCGCGACGAACATGCTGGGGGAGGAGAACCGCGGCTTCCTCGCCGTGATGAACAACTTCAACATGGAGCGGCTGATCATGGCCGCCCAGGCGCTGGGCATGATGAAGGGCTGCCTCGACGAGTCGCTGGACTGGGCGAAGTCGCGGGAGACCTTCGGCAAGCCGCTGATCAGGCACCAGGTCATCCGCCACAAGATCGCCGAGATGTCGGCGCGCATCGACATGCTGGAGGCATGGCTGGAGCGGATCTGCTGGCAGGTCAACGAGGGGCCGACGCCGGCCGCCGAGATCGCCAAGGCCAAGTTCACGGCGACCAAGGCGCTGGAGTTCTGCGCCTCGGAGGCGATGCAGATCCTCGGCGGCGCGGGCTATATGCGCGGCGGCCTGACGGAGCGGGTCTGGCGCGAGGTGAAGGTGATGGCGATCGGCGGAGGATCGGAGGAGATCATGCGCGATCTGGCCGTGCGGCAGATGGGGCTCTAGAGGCGCCGGCGCGGAGACGGAGCGCCCTCAGGCGCCGCGGCGCAACGCGGCCTGCCGGGCGCGGCGCGCGGGGGGCAGGTTGGTGGGGCTGAGGGGGCGACGGCGCGGCCGGTCGTCCTGAGGCAGCAGCACCAGCATCGCCGCCGCGGCGTAGCCCCCCAGCCAGAGATCCGCGAGCCAGGCGGCCGCCCGCTCCGTCAGGCCCAGGGCGGCGGGCCCCGCCAGGCCCATGACCCCGGCGGACAGCCCTCGGCATTCCGCGACCCGGGCGAGATCGGCCCAGCGGGGGCCGCAGTCCTGCAGCCAGATCATGCCGTGCAGAGCCACTGCATCGACCTGGATCAGCGCGCCGTGGCGCAGATAGGCCCAGACCTGGACGAAGGCGGCGAAGCCGAGCACGGACAGTCCCAGGGATCCGATGACGGCGCGGAGCAGCTGGCGCATGGCGGCGCTTTCCTTTGCCGGGGCGCGTGTGAGCCGGAGGACGGCTCCGCCCGCGGGCGAAGCCCGCGTCTCGCGCCTGGGTTTTGGAACGCTACGCCTGAAATGCGGATACGCTGCAAATGCACATCTCGCGGGGGCGGGCCGCAATCGGCGACCGATTCCCCTGCGTCACCCATCTCCAGTATTCATTTTTATGAACGTCGCGCAAGCCGCCTCCCGCCAGGCGGCGGTCAGCCGGTCTTCCGGCCGTCCGCCTGGTCGAGGCACCAGCGCGCGACCTGCTCATGCGTCGCGAACCAGACCTCGCCGCGCGCGCGCATGTGGCCGACCAGCTCCTCCAGCACGCCGATGCGGGAGCGATGGCCGATGATGTGCGGGTGCGTGGTCAGCAGGAACAGACCGCCTTCCTCCCAGGCGAGGTCGAATTCGCGCCGGAAGACCTCCAGCACCGCCGAGGGCGGGCTGTGGGGGACGAGGCCGCGGGCGAAGTCCATCATCCAGTAGGGGGCGTCGTCGCGGATCCATTCCACGGGCAGCTCGACCACGCCGCTAGGGACGCCGTCCTCGAGGATCTCGTAGGGGTCGTCGTCGGCCATCAGCGAGGAATCATAGAGCAGGCCCATCTCGCGCGTGATGGCCAGCGTGTGGTCCGAGAAGTCCCAGGCGGGGGTGCGGATGCCGACGGGGCGGCGGCCGCAGACCTCCTCCAGCGTGTCGGCGGCGCGAAGCTGCAGGTCGCGCTCGACGTCCGGGAGCAGGGCGGAGTTGAACTCGTGGATCCAGGAGTGGAGCCCGATCTCGTGGCCCGCCCCGATCACGCGGCGCTGCTCCTCGGGGTGGAGCTTCGCCGAGACGGCGGGCACGAAGAAGGTGGCGGGGATGTCGTGGCGCGCCAGCAGGTCGAGGATGCGCGGCACGCCGCGCCGGGCGCCGTATTCGCCCTGGCTGAGCTTGCCCGGCGAGGTCTGGCCCAGGCGCAGGGTCAGCGTCTCGTGGTCGGAATCGAAGGACAGCGCCACGGCGCAGCGCGCGCCGTCGGGCCAGCGGTCGGGCCTGAGGGAGCGTCCGGCGCGGATCTTCTCCGCAACGCCGCGCCAGCGGGCTTCGGGCCAGCTCCAGGGTTCGGGCTGCTCGCTCATGCGCGCCTCCCTGCGCCGGGGCCGGTCACTTGACCGAGATGACCGTGCAGGGCGCGCGGTTCGTCACCTTGTGGGACACGCTGCCCAGGAACATTGCGCGCGCATCGCTGAGGCCGCGCGAGCCCATGACGACCGCGTCCGCGCCTTCAGTTTCAGCCGCCTCCAGGATGCGGTCGGCGGCGTCGCCGTCCGAGAGGATGGTCCGGGGCTTCGCCACGCCCTTTTCGCGCGCGTCCTCGGCGGCCTCGTCCAGCAGGCGCTGGCCGATATCGGCGAAGACGCGGGAGCCCGCGGGGGGCTCCTGGTAGCCGTATTCCAGCCGGCCCTCGACCGAGCGCAGGCGGTTGGTCGCCTCCTGGACCTGGGGGGCGAGCCCTTCGATGCGGGCGAAACGCTCCAGCTGCTCGGCCCTGGCGTGGATGAGCATGACGTGCTGGAGGATCAGCTCCGCGCCGTAGAGGCGGGCCAGGTCGATCGCCAGCTCCTGGGCCTTCAGGGCGTGGTCCGAGCCGTCGAGGGCGCAGAGAATCTTCTTGAACATCGCGTTTCGCTCTCCGTCTTGCGTCGCGGCCCGGCGACCCTCGGCGCGCCTCTCCGCTGGGGAAGCCTAAGGGCGGAGGGCGCGGGCGACCAAGCGGTTTTCGCCGCTCGGCGGGCAGGGTGGACATGGGCGCGGCGTCTCGGCCATGATCCTGCCAATCGATCGTTTGGCCGCCGGTCCCGGCGGGGCCGCCCAACCCCGGAAGCGCCGATGGACGCCTTGCTCTACGACCCCGCCGCGCCGAAGACGGCCCGCCTGATCGGGCGCCTCCCCGACATGCGCCCGTCCGAGAAGACGCCGGAGGGGGCCAGGCCCTCATCATGCGCGGGCCGCGCCGCCGGCCCATCCGCCTGAACTGAGGAGACGACACGCATGGCCGAGACCGTGATCGCCGGCGGGCGCCGCGCCCCAATGGGCGCCTTCGGCGGCAGCCTGAGCGGCATGGAGATGACGGAGATGGCCGGGCGCACTGCCGCCGCCTGCCTCTCACGCGCCGGCATGGCGCCGGAGAGGGTGGACCACATGGTGTTCACCACCACGGTGCCGTCCGACCGCGACAGCCTGTTCGCCGCGCGCGTGGTCGGCGTGAAGTCCGGCATTCCGGAGGAGGCCGGCGCGCTGCACGTAATCCGCGCCTGCGCCTCCGGCCTGCAGGCGATCCTGTCGGCGCAGGCGCAGGTGGACTCGGGCCATTCGCGGATCGCGCTGGCGGGCGGGGCGGAGAGCTATTCGCGCGCCCCCTACGCCTGCACGACCGTGCGCTGGGGGGCGCAGCGCGGCCCGCAGGTGCTCGACGACATGCTGGACTGGGCCTATCGCTGCCCCTTCAGCCAGGAATACATGGGCGAGACGGCCGAGAACCTGGCCGACGACTTCCAGTACACCCGCGAGCCGATGGACGAATGGGGCGCCATGAGCCAGAAGCGGGCGCTGGCGGCCATCGACTCCGGCTTCCTCGCCCGCCAGATCGAGCCGATCGAGGTGACGCGCGGGCGCGAGACCGTCCTGTTCGACACCGACGAATGCCCCCGCCCCGACGCGACGCCGGAGAAGCTCGCCCGTCTGCGCCCCGCCTTCCGCGAGAACGGACGGGTGACGGCCGGCAACGCCTCCACCGTCAACGACGCCGCCGCCTTCGTGCTGGTCGGCGACCGCGCGGCGCTGGAGGCCGAGGGCGCCGCGCCCCGCGCGCGCATCGTGGACTGGACGGTGGTCGGCGTGCCCCCGCGCATCATGGGCCACGGGCCGGTCCCCGCGATCCGAAAGCTTCTGGAAAAGACCGGCCTCAAGATTTCCGACATCGACTATTTCGAGATCAACGAGGCCTTCGCCGCCGTCAACCTCCACGCCGAGGCGCAGCTGGGCATCCCGCGGGAGATCCACAACGCCTATGGCGGCGGCATCTCGCTGGGCCATCCGCCGGGCGTGACCGGGGTGCGCATGTGCATGACCGCCATGCAGCACCTCGAGGAGACCGGCGGCCGGCGCGCCGTCCTGTCCATGTGCCTCGGCGCCGGGCAGGGCATGGCCATGCTGATCGAGCGCGTGTGATGCCCACGCTCTACGACGCGCTGGCCTGCACGGCCGCCGCCCATCCCGACCGGGCCTTCTTCTGCGTGCCCCCGCGGGCCGGGCGCGGCTACCTGCCGGGGGGCTGCGAGATCACCTACGCGCAGGCGCGGGCTGCGGCCGAGGCGCTGTCGGACGCCTACGCCGCCGCCGGCTGGGGGCCGGGGCATCGCGTGGCGCTCGCGCTCGACAACCACCCCGGCCATTTCCTGCATTTCCTGGCGCTGACGCGCATCGGCGTCTCCCAGGTTCCGGTGAACCCCTACTATCTGCGCCACGAGCTGGAATACCTGCTCGGCCACTCGGAGGCCGACATGGCCGTGGCCCTGCCCTGGAACGTCGCGAAGCTGCGCGAGGCCGGCGGCCTGCCGATGACGGAGTGGGGCGACGACAGCGACCCCGCCGCCTTCGCGCCCCCGCCCGCCCCGACCGCCCCGCGCCACGAGACGCCGGGGCAGGGGAGCGAGATCGCGCTGGTCTACACCTCCGGGACGACCTCGCGCCCCAAGGGCTGCATCCTCGACAACGCCTTCGCCTTCGCCGTCGGCGCGCGCTACCGCGACATCGGCGGCGCGCTGACGCTGGAGCCGGGGCGCGAGCGCATCTTCAACCCGCTGCCGGCCTTCCACGTCAACGGCGGCGTCAACACGGTCGCGGCCATGATCCTCACGGCCAACTGCCTGATCATGCCCGATCGCTTCCATGCCGAGAGCTGGTGGGAGGATCTTGCGGCGACGGGGGCCACGGCGATGCACTATCTCGGCGTCATCCCGCCCGTCCTGCTCAAGCAGCCTCCCTCCCCGCATGACCGGGAGCACGGGCTGAAATTCGGCCTCGGCGCGGGGCTGGACCCGGCCATCCACCGCGCCTTCGAGGAGCGCTTCGGCATCCCCATGGTCGAGGTCTGGGGCATGACGGAGACCGGCCGCTTCTTCGCCGACTGCCACGAGCCGCGAAAGATCGACACCCGCGCCTTCGGGCGACCGGACGAGGACTTCCAGGCCGTGGTCGCCGACGAGGCGGGAAACGAGGTCCCCCGCGGGACGCCCGGCGAGCTGCTGGTGCGCGACGGCGGGCCGGACCCGCGCCGCGGCTTCTTCCGCGGCTACCTCAAGAATCCCGAGGCGACGGAGGAGGCCTGGCGCGGCGGCTGGTTCCACACCGGCGACGTCGTCACGCAGGACGACAGCGGCATGCTCTGTTTCGTGGAGCGCGCCAGGAACCTGATCCGCCGCTCGGGCGAGAACATCTCGGCCGCCGAGGTCGAGGACGCGCTGATCGACCATCCCGGCGTGAAGGGCGTGGCCGTCATGGCCTGCCCCGACGAGATGCGCGACGAGGAGGTCTTCGCCTGCCTGGTTCCGGCGGACGGCGCCAGGGCGGACCGGGCGGCGGCGGAGTCGGTGCTCGACTTCGCCCGCGAGCGGCTGGCCTACTACAAGCTGCCCGGCTGGGTCGCCTTCATGGAGGAGCTGCCCGTGACCGGCACCCAGAAGATCCAGAAGCACCGCATCTTCGAGGCCGGCGCCGACCCGCGCGAGGACCCCCGCGCCATCGATCTGCGCGCGGCGAAGTCCGCCAGGCGGAGGGCCCCGGCGTGAGCGGGCGCGTCGATCTGGAGACGCGGGGGGCGGTGGCGATCGTCCGCTTCTCCAACCCTCCCGAGGGCTTCATGGACGAGGGCACGGAAGCGGGCCTGACCGAGGCGCTTGAGCGGATCGAGGGCGACGACGCGGTCCGCGCCGCCGTGCTGACGGGCGCCGACCCGGGCGTATTCATACGCCACTACGACGTCCGTGTGCTGGAGGCCCGCGGCCGGGCGCTGCGCGACAAGGGCTACGAATTCGACACCGCCCGTCCCGTGCCGGAGACCGCCTTCCACGCCGCGCTGCGGCGCATCGAGACCTCCGCCAAGCCCTACATCGCCGCCATCAACGGCACGGCCATGGGCGGGGGCTTCGAACTGGCGCTCGCCTGCGACATCCGGCTTGCGGAGGCCGGCGAGCACTGGCTGGGCCTGCCGGAGGCCAATATCGGCCTGCTGCCGGGCGCCGGCGGCACGCAGCGGCTGACCGCGCTGATCGGGCAGGGACGGGCGCTGGAAATGATGCTCATGGGCCGCACCGTGCGCCCCGAGGAGGCCGCGCAGCTGGGCGTGGTCTCCGCCTGCGTGCAGGCCCCGGTGCTCGACCCCGCCCTTGCGATGGCCGGGCGGCTGGCCGCCCAGCCCGTCCGGGCGCTCGCCCATATCAAGCGGCTGGTCCGCGCGGGCGGCGCCTCGGAGGGCTGGCTGGAGGCCGAGCGGACGCTGTTCTGCGATCTGATGGTCTCGGAGGAGTCCATCGGGCTGATGCATCGGATGAACACAGGCTCCGGCGACATCCGGGACCCCTAGCGCCTCGCGTCGAGCTCCCGCAGCCGGGCGTTGAACTCCGCCGCGTCGATTTCGCCGCGCGCGTAGCGCTCGCGCAGTTCCCGCGCCTCGCGCTCCGCCCCGGGCGGGCGGCGCGTGCCCGTCAGACCGCCCGGCAGCAGCCGGTCGGCGACCAGCACGCCAAGGATCAGCAGGACGAGCAGGGCGACGAAGATCATCCGGGGGGGCCTCCGCCCCTGCGCCTAGCAGAGCGCGCCTCGGGCGTCACGGGCTTGGACGTCGCGGCCGCGGACGCTAAGGTGTCCGAACGACGAGGCGCCCGGAGGAGGAGACGGTCCATGAGCTTTCCCGTGCTCGACGTAGCGGAGCTGGCGGCCCGCGTGCCGGACGGCGCGCAGGTGGCCCTCGCCAAGGAGCCGCATGTCCCCATGACGCTGGTCCGCGCCCTGATCGCGCGCCAGGCGCGGGATCTGCATCTGGTGACCGTGCCGACCTCGGGTCTGGCGGCCGATGCGCTGATCGGGGGCGGGTGCGTGGGGACCATCGAGACCTCCGGCGTCTCGCTGGGCGAGTTCGGGCCGGCCCCCTTCTTCGGCGAGGCCGTGAAGTCCGGGCGCGTGCGCATCAGGGACGCGACCTGTCCGGCCGTCTACGCAGCGCTGCAGGCGGGCGAGAAGGGGGTCCCCTTCATGCCGATCCGCGGCGTCATCGGCTCCGATCTTCTGGCGAACCGCGAGGACTGGACCGTCATCGACAATCCCTTCGCCGAGGGCGAGGACCCGATCGTGGCGCTGAAGGCCATCCGGCCTGACTTCGCGCTGCTGCACGTGCCCGAGGCCGACCGTTTCGGCAACGCCTGGGTCGGGGCGCGGCACGAGTTCAAGACGATGGCGCACGCCGCCCACCGCACCCTGATCACGGCCGAGCGGATCGTGGAGGGCAACCTGGTCGAGGACCCGGTGAAATCCGCCAACCTGGTCACGGCCATCTACGTGGACGCGGTGGCCGAGGCGCCGGGCGGCGCCTGGCCGCTGGCCGCGCCGCCCGACTACGGCATGGACGCCGAGGCCGTGCGCGCCTACCGCGCCGCCGCGCGGGACGCGGCGAAGGGCGGGGACGCCGACTGGCTCGCGACCCTGGCGCCTGCGCACCGGGAGGCGGCGGAATGAGCGCGCCGGAGATGGCCGCCGAGGGCGTGCGCAAGGAGGAGCTGCTGATCGACGTCATCGCGGGCAAGCTGGCGGGCTGCCGGCATGTGGCGGTGGGCGTGCTCTCGCCCATTCCCGGCGCCGGGGCGCTTCTGAACGCCCAGCGCACCGGCGCGCGGGTGACGATCATCGGCTGCGACCTGCCCGAGCACCGCTCCGACGGGGGCGTGGAGCTGTTCGACCTGGCCGCGCAGGGGCGGGTTGACGGCTTCTTCCTCTCTGGCGGGCAGATCGACGGGCAGGCGAACATCAACCTCACCGGCGCCGGCGCGTATCCCCAGATGGATGTGCGCTGGTCGGGCGCCTTCGGCTCCGCCTTCCTCTACTTCCAGGTTCCGCGGGTGATCCTGTTCCGGGAGGAGCACACGCGGCGGGTCTTCCCCGAGCGGGTGGACTTCGTCTCCGCCCCCGGGGTCTCGGAGCCGGGCGTCCACCGCCCCGGCGGGCCTCATGCTCTGGTGACGGGCCTGTGCGTGATGCGCTTCGACCGCGAGCGCGCCCGCTTCGTGCTGGAGAGCGTGCATCCCGGCCACACGGTGGAGGAGGTTCGCGACAACACCGGCTTCGACTTCGACGTGCCTGAGGGCGTGGGAGAGACGCCGCTGCCCTCGAGGGAGACGCTGGAGCTGATCAGGGGTGAGGTGGCGCGGCGGATCGCCAACCCGTATCCGGACTTCGCGGCGAGAGTCTTCGGGGTCCGGCGCGCCGCGGCCTGAGCGGGGCGTTTCGCGCGCGAAACAAGCTGCGGGGCCGCGTGAGCGCAGTCCCGCAGGCCATTTTCCCATTCCCTGCTTCCCGGCGGCGCGGGCGAGGCGCGGAGGCGGCCGGGCGCCGCGGCTTTCCTCAATAAGTCAATAGGGCTGCGGTCGAATCTTCAGACATGTTCTGAGATTGGCGTGTGGCGCTTGGAGCGGGCTGCGCTCACACGTCAGCTGTTCATTCCAAGAGATTGAATTTTCTGGAGAACCCTTCGGATCTGGATCCTGGAGATGGGCGCGCCGACGCGTCGCGGGCCTTCCAGGATTGTTGAGAAAAATCCGGAAAGGCCATGATATAAAGATGTTTTTGTGGTTTTCAGGTGCGCCCGCTCGCGGCGGGCGACTGGTCAGGAGCTCGCCACGCCCCTCAAGAATGACCTGCAAGGCATTGAGATACGGTCTTATTCCGGCCTTCGCCGAACCAGGTACTTGTGGAAGCCGTCCATCACCAGATCGCCGTCCTGGTTGTGCACGGTCACCTCGCAGGTCATCACCCCGGTGGTCCGCTGGCCTTCCAGCTTCGAGATCGTGATGCGCGGATAGAGGGTGTCGCCGACATAGACGCCCTTGAGGAAGCGCGAGCCCTGCTCGATGAAGCCGATCAGCGACGGCCCCATCTGGTGCGGCAGCTGGCCGGCGCCGATGCAGGCCTGGATGGCGACCTGCATGCCGTGGGCGAGCATGTCGCGATGGCCGTGGGCCTGGCACCAGTTCCGGTCGTAGTGGATCGGGTGGTTGTCGCCGGAGGCGAGCTGGAAGGCCGAGAACAGGGCCTCTGTCATGGTCCGCGAGGGAATGTAGAAGCTCTCGCCGACCTCGAAGTCCTCGAACCAGCGCGGCTCGCCCACGCGGTAGGACATCGGATCGATCCGCGGATAGGCCTCGGGCATGGTCAGTTCTCCTCCAGGTCGAGCCCGAACTCGTGGGCGATGCGCTCGGTGTCCGCGCCCGGTCGGGGCGAGGGCGCGGCGAATGGGCCGCGCGAGGGCGTGCGCGGCGTGGGCAGGGAGGTCCCGGCGTAGAAGATGTCCGGGGCGGCCTCCGAAGCGCGGGTCTGGGCGTCGGCCAGCCAGTCGCCGAAATCGTTGATCGGGCCGGCCATGACGCCCTCCGCGTTGAGGGCCGCGCACCAGTCGTCCGCGTCGCGCTCGGCCAGGCGCTCGCTCAGCAGGTCGCGCAGGGTGTCGAGATTGGCGGCGCGGTCGGGGAAGGTGGCGAAGCGCGGGTCCCCGGCCCAGTCCGGGCGGTCCAGCGCGCGGCAAAGGGCGTGCCAGTGGGCCTCGCGCACCAGCGTGAAGGCGAGGTGGCGGTCCCGTGCGCGGTAGACGCCCGCGGGCGCGTTGAGCGCGGCGGGGGCGCCGCCGGTGAGGGCCCATTCCATGACCTTTGGCCCCATGATCGCCGCCGCGGCCTGCGCGAGGGAGATGTCGAGGCGGCGGGCCTCGCGCGGGCCGTCCGTCGGGAACAGGGCGGCGAGGGCGGCCTGGGCGGCGTAGAGGCCGGTGATGGCGTCGATCATCGGCTGGCCGAACTTCACCGGGGTTTCCTCGGCGTCGCGGTTGATCGACATCCAGCCGGTGAAGGCCTGAGCGAAGGTGTCGGTCATCGGGTCCTGCGACCGCGGCCCCTCGAGGCCGAAGCCGGAGATGGTGAGGTAGATGACGGAGGGATTGCGGGCGCGCACGGCCTCGAAGCCCAGGCCGAGGGACTCGGTGACGCCGGGGCGGCCGCTCTCGATCAGCAGGTCGGCGCGGGCGGCGATCTCGAAGGCGGCGGCGCGGCCCTTTTCGGACTTGAGGTCGAGGACCATGCTCTCCTTGCCGCGGTTGTAGTAGAGGGCGAAGGCGGAGCTGCCCTCCACTCCGGCGCCCAGGGGACGCATCCAGTCGCCCTGGGGCGGCTCGACCTTGATCACGCGGGCGCCGTGCTCGGCCAGCGCCATGCCGCAGGAGGGGCCGGCGGCGCCCTGGCTGATGTCGAGGACCAGGCGGCCGCGCAGGGGCATGGGGTCAGGCATGGCGGAGCGTCTCCTTCGTGCGGCCGGGGCGGCCCTCGCGGCGCATCGCGCCGCATCGCCCCGCCCGGCCGGCCCCGCCGTGGCGGCACCAGGCGGGGACGGCCGGGGCCGGGCCGCCGCGCCCTCGGCGCGGCCGGGGTCCGGGGGGCTCGACGCCCCCCGGGCGCCGGGCCTGCGCGGGGAGGGGGGCGGCGTCAGCCACCGGGCTTCTCGGCGAGCGCCGCGCCGCTCTCGATCAGGGCGTCGATCTCGGCCTCGGAATAGCCGGCCTCTGCCAGCACGGCGCGGGTGTCCTGCCCGAAGCGGGGCGGGGTCTTCTGCACCTGCGCGGGGGTGCGGGAGTATTTCACCGGGTTGCCGATGCCCCGATAGCCGTCGAGCTCCACCACCATCTTGCGCTGGAGGGTGTGGGGGTGGGAGAGGACCTCCGGCGCCTCCATCACCGGGCCGGCGGGCACGCCCGCCTGCATCAGCTCCAGCGCGATCGCCTCGCCGTCCCTGTCGGCGAGCAGGGGGGCGAGGGCGGCCGAGAGCTCCTCGCGGTGCTGGGTGCGGTCGCGGTTGGCGGCGAAGCGCGGGTCCTGCGCGAGTTCGGGCGCGCCGAGGATGCGGCAGAGACCCGCGAACTGGTTGTCGTTGCCGATGGCGATGAAGATATCCGCGCCCGCGGTGGCGAACTTGGAGTAGGGGGCGAGGTTGGGGTGGTCGTTGCCCTGCGGGACCGGCCTCCGGCCGGACATCTGGTAGTTGGCCCCGTGGGGGAAGAGCAGCGAGACCGCGCAGTCGTTCAGCGTCATGTCGATGTACTGCCCCTCGCCCGACTTCTCCCTTTCGTAGAGGGCGCCGGCGATGGCGAAGGCGGTGGACAGACCGGTGCCGAGATCCACCAGCGGAATCCCGAGGCGCATGCCGTGGGCCTCGGGCGGGCCGTTGACGGACATCAGCCCTGCCATCCCCTGCACCACGGCGTCGTAGCCGGGCAGCCCGCCCCAGGGGCCGTCGGCGCCGAAGCCGGAGATGCGGACATGGATGAGGCGGGGGAAACGGGGTTTGAGGACCTCCTCGTAGCCCAGGCCGAACTTCTCCATGCCGCCGGGCTTGAAGTTCTCGACCACGACGTCGGCGGTCTCCAGCAGGCGCAGCAGCGCCTCCTTCGCCTCCGGCTTGCGCAGGTCGAGGGCCATGCCGCGCTTGTTGCGGTTCACGCCGACGAAATAGGAGGCGGCGTCGCCCTGCTCCGGCCCGCCGAAGGGCGGGCCCCAGCCGCGGGTCTCGTCGCCCTGGGGCGGCTCCACCTTGATGATGTCCGCCCCGTGATCGCCCAGCCACTGCGTGCAGAAGGGTCCCCCCAGCACGCGGGTGAGGTCGATCACGCGCACGCCGCTCAGCACGCCCATGTCCACTTCCCTCGCTCTCTCGCGTTTTCCTGCGGCCCGGTTTGACGGGGCCGGCGGCGCGTGCTTGTGTCTGCGCGCCGATCGTGCGGTCACCTTACGAACCATGGGCTTCAAGGCAAGATGCGGGACGCGGGATATCTGGGGGCGGGGGATCCCGGCGCGCTGGAAGCGCTGCTGGGTCCCGAGATGTCGGCGCGCGAGCGCATGCTGGTCGAGGCCTGGCGCCGGCATGGCTGGCGCGCCGCGCGGCTGGACCCGCTGGGGCTGGCACCGCGGGAGCGGCCTGAGGGACTGAGCCCGGACGGGCCGGGGCTGGAGGCGCTGCGCGAACGGCTGGAGGCCGTCTACGGGGGCGCGCTGGGCTGGGAGTTCGGCCATGTGCAGGACCCCGAGCGCGCCGCCTGGCTCGCCGCGGAGGCCGAGGGCGCCGCGCCGCCGAGCGGCGCCGACCGGGCCCGGGCGCTGGAACTCGTGGCCGCGGCCGAGCTGATGGAGTCGGAGACGAAGCGCCGCCTGCCCACCACCAAGACCTTCGGGCTGTCAGGCGCCGAAAGCTTCGTGCTCGCGATAGACGAGGTCATCCGCGAGAGCGGGGCGCGCGAGGTCGTGGTCGGCGGCATGCATCGCGGGCGGATCACGCAGATGGCGCTGGCGCTGGGCAAGCCGCTGACGCGCATCGCCGCCGAGCTGCGCGGGGCGCCGGACCTGCCAGAGAGCCTCGGCGCGGCCTCGGACGTGCCGTATCACCTCGGCTTCGAAGGCGTGCGCGAGGACGGGGTCCGGGTCTGGACCTCGCCGCATCCTTCGCATCTGTCGATCGTGGCGCCCGTGGCCGTGGGCCGGGCGCGGGGGACATCCGGGGCGCTGCCCCTGATGCTGCATACGGACGCGGCCTTCGCCGGGCAGGGCGTGAACATGGAGCTGATGCAGCTCTCCCGCCTGCCGGGCTACTCGGTGGGCGGGACGGTGCATCTGGTGCTGGACAACCAGGTGGGCTTCACGACCGGGGGCGAGGAGGGGCGCAGCGCGCGGAGCAGCGCCGACATCGCGAAGCTGGTCGAGGCGCCGATCCTGCACGTCAACGGCGACGACCCGGAGGCGGTGATGCGGGCCGCGCGGGCGGCGGCGCGGTATCGCGCGCGCTTCGGCCAGGACGTGGTGGTGCGCGTGGTCGGCTATCGCCGGCGAGGGCACAACGAGATGGACGAGGCGCGCTTCACCCAGCCGGTGATGATGCAGCGGATGGACGCGCTTTCGCCGCTGTCCGAGCGCTACGCCGAGGCGGCGAGGCTCGCGGCGCCCGACCTGTCCGGGTTGAAGGCGGCGCTGGACGCGGCCTTCGCTGCCGAGCCCGCGACGCCGAACGCCCCGGCGGCGCCGGGCCTGGCGGCCGATGTCGCGGCGCGGATGCTGGCTTTTCGCGACACCGGCGTGGCGGAGGACCGGCTGCGCGCGGCGGGACGGCGGCTGTGCGCTTTGCCCGAGGGCCTGCAGCCCCACCCGAAGGTCGCCCAGTTCCTGGAGCGACGGGGGCGGATCTTTGCGGACGACCCCGCCCCCGTGGACTGGGCCACAGCGGAGGCGCTGGCCTTCGCCGCACTTCTGGAGGACGGCGTGAGTCTGCGCTTCTCGGGCCAGGACGCGGTGCGCGGGGCCTTCGCCCAGCGGCACTGGCGTGTGCACGACCAGCGCACCGGCAAAACCCACGAGGTTCTGGGCGGTTTCGGCGCGCTGGAGGCCTTCAACACGCCCCTGATCGAGAACGCGACGCTGGGCTTCGAATACGGGCTGAGCACGGCGCGCCCGGACATGCTGCCCGTCTGGGAGGCGCAGTTCGGAGACTTCCTCAATGTCTGTCAACCGATCTTCGACCAGTTCGTGACGGGGGGCGAGGACCGCTGGCTGCTGACCTCGCGCCTCGCGATGCTGCTGCCCCATGGCTGGGACGGGGGCGGACCGGACCACTCCACCGGGCATGTGGAGCGAGTGCTGGCGCGCTGCGCGAAAGGGAACATCCAGGTCGCCAACCCCTCGACGCCGGCGAATTATTTCCACCTGCTTCGCCGGCAGGCGGCGACGGAGACGCCCAAGCCGCTGGTGGTCTTCACGCCAAAGCTGCTGCTGCGACTGGCGGAGTGCGTCTCGCCCCTGTCCGACTTCGCGCCCGGGACCGGCTTCCGTCCGGTGATCGGGGAGGAGGTCGCGGGCGCGGAGCGGGTGATCCTGTGTTCGGGCAAGATCTACTGGCTGCTGGCCAAGGCCCGCGCGGAGCGCGGACTGCAGGGGCGCGTGGCGCTGCTGCGGCTGGAGCAGCTCTATCCCTTCCCTGCGGAGGCGCTGCGCGCGGCGCTTCGTGGGACGCGGGCCGAGTTGGTCTTCGCGCAGGAGGAGCCCGAGAATCTCGGCCCCTTCCCCTGGCTCGACCGCCGGCTGGAGGCAGCGGCGGGGCGGCGCGTGCGGCTGGTCTCGCGCGCCGCGGCGGCGTCGCCCGCCGTGGGCTGGAGCGCCTGGCATCAGGAGGAGGAGCGCCGGCTGATCTCGGCGGCGCTGGATCTGGAGGAGACGCGCCCATGACCCGGGTTTCGGACGAGACGCTGAAGCTTCTGCGGGAGCTGGCGACCCCCACGCTCGCCAATGCCATCGACCAGGTGGGGGCCGGCGGCGTGATGAGCGGGATCGGCGAGGTTGGTCCGGGGCTGAAATGCGTCGGGCGCGCGGTAACGGCGCGCGAGACGACGGGGCCCTACGGCTCCTTCCCCGTGGAGGATTTCAGGGTCGGCCACATGATCGACGCGGCGGGGCCGGGCGACGTGGTGGTGGTGGCCAACAATGGCGCGCCCGTCTCCACCTGGGGCGGCATGGCCTCCTACGCCGCCACCGTGAAAGGGATCGAGGGGCTGGTCGTGGACGGCGGCGTGCGCGACCGTGAGGAGATCATCCAGTTCGGCTTCCCGGTCTTCTCCGCCCACATGGTTCCGACGCCCGGAAAGACCCGCATCAGGGTGGAGAGCATCGGGGAGCCGGTGATCGCCGGCGGCGTGCGCGTGGCGCCCGGCGACGCGATCGTGGCCGACGGCTCCGGGGTGGTGGTGCTGCCGGCGGAGCATGCCGACGAGATCGCCCGGCTGGCGAAGGGCTACGCCGAGGATGACGCCCGCGCGATGGAGGAGCTGGCCCAGGGGCTGAGCTTCCGCGAGGCGCTGGCGAAGTTCGCGAAGATCTGATGCCCGTCGCGCCGGAGATCGTCGAGCGCCTGAAGGCGGCGCTGGGGCCCAAGGGCTGGCTGGAGACGCCCGAGGACACAACCCCCTACTGCACCGCCTGGCGGGAAGGCTGGACCGGGCGCGTGCCGCTGGTGATGCGGCCTGCCTCCACCGCACAGGTCGCGGAGGTCGTGCGCATCTGCGCCGAGACCCGCACGCCCATCGTGCCGCAGAGCGGGAACACGGGGCTGACCGGCGGCGGGCAGCCGCACGACACGGGCGACGAGGTCCTGCTGTCCCTCGACCGCATGACGAAGGTGCGGGCGGTGGACCCGCTCAACGACTCGATCACGGTCGAGGCGGGGGTGACGCTCAGGCAGGTGCAGGAGGCGGCGGCGGAGCATGACCGGCTGTTCCCGCTCTCGCTGGCGGCCGAGGGCTCCTGCGGCATCGGGGGGAACCTGTCCACCAACGCGGGCGGCGTGAACGTCCTGCGCTACGGCAACGCGCGGGCGCTGGCGCTGGGGCTGGAGGTGGTCACGGCGCAGGGCGAGCTCTGGGACGGGCTGCGGGGCCTGCGCAAGGACAATGCGGGCTACGACCTCAAGCAGCTCTTCATCGGCTCGGAGGGGACGTTGGGGATTGTCACCGCGGCCACGCTTCGGCTGTTCCCGAGGCCGAAGGACGGGCAGGCAGCGCTGGTTTCCGTCCCCTCGACGCAGGCGGCGATCGAGCTGCTGGCGCATCTGAAATCCGCGCTGGGCGATGCGGTGACGGCCTTCGAACTGATGCACGCCAACTGCTTCGCCTTCGCCACCGAGACGCTGGACCACGAGGACCCGCTCCCGGGCGCCGGCTGGCGGGTGCTGCTGCAGGCCGACGGACCGGGGCCCGAGGGGACGCTGCGCGAGCAGGTCGAGGCCGCGCTGGGCGCGGCGCTGGAGGCGGGGCTGATCCTCGACGCCGTGCTTCCGGCCTCGCTGGAGCAGACTTCGAAGCTGTGGCGCATCCGCGAGGACCAGGCGGAGGTGCAGAAGCGCATCGGCGCCGGGATCAAGCATGACGTCTCGGTTCCCGTCTCCCGCGTGCCGGAGTTTCTCGAGCGCGCGGATGCGGCGCTGGAGGCTCGCTGGCCGGGGATCCGGCATGTCAGCTTCGGCCACGCGGGCGACGGGAACATCCACTACAACCCGGTGCGCCCGGCGGACTGGTCCGACGCGGCCTGGGTGGCCGAGACGGAGGCGGTCAACCGGGTGGTGCATGACTTGGTGGCGGAGATGGGCGGCTCCATCACCGCAGAGCACGGGGTTGGCCGGCTGCGCCGGGCGGAGTTGGGCCGCCTGCGCGGGGGAATCGAGATCGAGCTGATGCGGCGGGTGAAGGCCGCGCTCGACCCGGACGGGATTCTCAACCCCGGAAAGGTCATCCCTGAGGAGAACGACCCCTCCGCCTGATGGAAGCTTGTTCATAATATGGCGACGCACCGGTTGACTTGAGGCGTCGCGCCGGGCTCTGATCCGCGACGCGAGCCGCGCTTCCGGGAGGGTGCGCGGCAATGGGGACGTCGCCGTGAAAGGCGACTCCCGACCAGCACAGGGAGGACCATCATGATCCGCCGCGAAACCCTGCGGGCCGCCGCGAAGGGCATCCTCGGCGCCGCCGCGCTGAGCCTTGTGGCGCCCGCCGCCTCGGCCCAGAACGTCGAGGGGCCGAGCGTCTTCTGGAAGCTGAGCACCTGGGGCAACCCGCGCGCCTTCACGGCCGGCGTGGAGTTCCTGTCCGAGCGTCTGGCCGAGGAGACGGGAGGCAACTTCAACCTGCGCGTCTTCCATGGCGAGCAGCTCTCCAAGGCCAAGGAGAACCTGGACGGCCTCAAGGTCGACGCCTTCGAGATGGCGATGATCTGCAACTTCTACCATCCGGGCAAGAACCCCGCCCTGATGGCGATGACCATGCCGTTCCTGCCCATCGAGGGCTTCGACGAGGCCTGGAAGGTGCGCATGGGGCTCTACGAGCACCCGATCCTCAAGGAGGAAATGGCGAACTGGAACGCCATGTACTATGCCACCTCCAACCTGCCGCAGTACGAGTTCCTGGGCCGCGGCGAGCCGCCGAAGACCCCGGCGGACTTCGAGGGCCTGCGCGTGCGCGCGGGCGGCGGCGTGGCCATGGCCATGGAGAAGCTGGGCGCCGTGCGCCAGTCCATGCCGGCGACGGAGACCTACACCGCCATCCAGCGCGGCACGGTGGACGCGATCTCGCTGCCCTACAGCTACGCGCACGCCTCCTACAAGATCCATGAGGTCGCCGACTGGTTCACCAACAACATGAGCCCCGGCACCTCCGACTGCCCGATCCTGTTCAACAAGCGGGCCTACGAGGCGCTGCCCGAGCAGTATCAGCAGCTGTTCTGGGATCTGCTTCCCGAGGTGAAGGAGGTCTACCGCGAGGCCTACGCGGAGTCCGACGCGAAGAACATCCCGATGTTCCGCGAGAACATGACCGAGGTGCTCTTCGACGATGAGACCCTCCAGGCCTTCCGCGAGCAGGCCGGCCAGCCCGTCTGGGAGGAGTGGGTCGCCGAGAACCAGGACACGTTCGACGCGCAGGCGGTGCTCGACCACCTCCTGAAGCTCGCCAGCGAAGAGTGACGGCGGCCTGACGGTTCGACCCGGGCGCCCCGGCGCCCGGGTCTCTTTCTTTGCAGAGACATCGCGTCCGCGTAACCCGCGGTCAGGCCGCGCGCGCAGCCGGCGCGCCGGCGCAGGAGGAGCGAGACATGTCCGTGTCCGGAACGGTGGCCGATCAGGGGCCCGACGGCCCCGCAGGAGGTGGCGGCGGAGCGTTGGCCGCGCTCTCTTCGCTGGTTCAGCGGCTGGAGAACGCGCTCAACATCTTCGCCGCGGTGACCATCTTCCTGCTGATGATGGGCACCACGGCCTCGATCGTCTTCCGGCTCGCGGGGAGTCCGATCCCCGGCTACCTGGACATTTCCGAGCAGGCGATCGCCATCGTGGCCTTCGCCGGCGCCGCATATGCGCAGAGGCTCGGCACGCATATCCGCATGGAGATCGTGATCGGCGTCCTGAAGGGGCGGCTGCGCTGGGCGGCGGAGGCGCTGGGCAGCTTTGTCAGCCTGCTGCTGGTGATCGTGCTGATCCGCTATTCCTGGGACTTCTTCATGAACGCCTACATCATCGGGGACTCGACGGTGGACTTCGAGTACCCGACCTGGCCCGCCAAGCTGCTGGTGCCGGTGGCCTTCACCATCTGGGCGCTGCGCCTGACGATCGAGACCGTCGGTTATCTGCGCCTGATGGTCCATCCCGGCGCCGCGCCCGTGGCGGTGCCGCTCACGCTGTCGGCCGCCGAGGAGGCCCGGCGCGAGATTCGAGAGGCGGGCGTTGACGGCGACGACGAGCAGGGGGGGCGGTCGTGAACCTGGAAATGCTCATGGCCGGGGCCCCCGGCGCGATCTTCGGCATCGGCTACGACGATCCCACCACGGCGGGGCTGATCTGCCTGGGCCTGCTGCTGGTCCTCGTGATCGTGGGCGTGCGCGTGGTCTTCGCCGCCGGCATCGTCGGCCTGATCGGCCTGGTGGAGCTCATCGGCTGGAGCTCGGCCGCGGGCATGGTGGGGCAGATACCCTTCTCCAAGTCCGTCAGCTTCGTCCTCGGGCTGATCCCGATGTTCATCCTGATCGGCTACCTGGCCTTCCACGCCGGGATGACGCGACAGCTCTTCCATGCGGCCAAGGCCTGGCTGGGCTGGGTCCCCGGCGGCATGGCGGTGGCCTCGGTCTTCGCGGCTGCGGGCTTCGCGGCCGTCTCCGGCGCGTCGGTGGCCACGGCGGCGGTGTTCTCGCGCGTGGCGATCCCGGAGATGCTGGAGGCGGGATACAACCGCCGTCTTGCCGCGGGCGTGGTCGCGGCCTCCGGCACGCTGGCCTCGCTGATCCCGCCTTCCGCGATCCTGGTGATCTATGCGATCATCGTGGAGGAGTCGGTGGGCGCGCTGCTGCTGGCGGGATTCCTGCCTGGCGTGTTCTCGGCGGTGGTCTACGGCCTGATCATCGTCGTCTGGGCAGCGGTCAGCCCCACGGCCGGCCCCGCCATCCGCGGCATCAGCTGGGGGGAGCGCTTCCGCACGCTGCCCGGACTGCTCCCGATCCTGGCGGTGGTGGTGATCATCATCACCGCCATCTACGGCGGCTGGGCCACGCCGACCGAGGCGGGCGCGCTGGGCGCCTTCATCGTGCTGGTCGTGGCCTGGATCAACGGTCTGCGCCTGACGGAGCTGAAGGCGGCGCTGATGGAGACCTCCAAGCTGGTGGTCATGATCTTCTCGCTGATCTGGGGCGTGCTGATCTTCGGCCGCTTCCTGGGCTTCTCCGGCCTGCCCGAGACCTTCGCCAACTGGATCCTGAGCTTCGACGCCGACCCCTACCTGATCCTCGGAGGGATCCTGCTGGGCTATGTCGTGCTCGGCATGTTCATGGACGCCATCGGGCTGCTGCTGCTGACCCTGCCGGTGGTCTATCCGGCCGTCATCGCGCTGAACGGCGGAGAATACGTCACCGCGGACGAGAGCGCCTTCGGGCTGACGGCGACGCAGGCGAGCGTGTGGTTCGGCATCATCGTGGTGAAGATGGCGGAGGTGGCGCTGATAACGCCGCCCATCGGCCTCAACTGCTTCGTGGTCAACGGCGTGCGTCCGGACATCCCGCTGGGCGACGTGTTCCGCGGGATCATCCTGTTCTTCATCGCCGACGCGCTGACCATCATCGGGCTCATCATGTTCCCCCAGATCATCACCTGGCTGCCGGACCTCATGAATACCTGACATGCAGGGAACGGGGCGCGAGGCCGGGGAGATCCCGGTCAGGGAAATGGCGGGCGCCGGGATCGGCGTCGTCGCCCTGTGTTTCCTGATGAACATGCTGGCCCGGGGGCTGGGGGAGAGCTTCGCGGTCTTCCTGCTCCCGGTCACCGAGGACCTGGGGTGGAGCCGCAGCGGCTTTTCCTCGGTCTACGCGGTCTACATGGTCTCCCAGGGGCTGTCGGCGCCGGTGGCGGGCGCGCTGTTCGACCGGTTCGGGGCGCGGGCGGTCTGGACGCCCTCGCTGCTGCTGTTCGGCGGCGGGCTGCTGATCGCCTCCGTCATGACGGAGTTCTGGCATGCGGTGATCGGGCCGGGGCTGATGGTCGGGGCCGGCGTGGCGGGCAGCGGCATGGCGGTGGGCGCCGGCCTCATCAGCCGCTGGTTCCGGCGCAGCGTGACGCTTGCCATGGGCGGGGCCTATGCGGGCCTGTCGGTGGGCATGATCACCATCGCGCCGCTGGCCCAGCTGCTGATCGAGACGGAAGGCTGGCGCTTCGCCTATCGCGTGATGGGGCTGGGTCTGGTGATGCTGGCGCCGCTGCTGATGCTCCTGCCCTGGGGGCGCATCTCGGGCGGGCGCTGGGCGGCGCCGCCGCGGCCGCGCAGCTTCTTCATCCGGCGCGAGATCCTGGGCCAGAGCGCCTTCCTGGGCCTGTTCGGGGCGCTGTTCTTCACCTCCATCTCCACCTGGGCGGTGCTGCTGCAGGCGGTCGCCTACCTGACCGAGCGCGGCTTCTCTCCCCTGACGGCCGCGACGGCCTATGGCGCGGTCGGGGCGATGTCCATCGCGGGCGTGATCGGCACAGGCTGGCTGGCGGACCGCTACGGGCGGCGGCGGGTGATGACGGCGAGCTACATGCTGAGCATCGCGGGCGTGCTGGTCCTGTGGTCGCTGCAGCTCTTGCCGGCGCTGGCGATGCTGGTGCTGTTCGTCGCCGTGTTCGGCGTGAACATGGGCTCGCGCGGGCCGGTGGTCTCGGCGCTCTGCGCACGGCTCTACCCGGCCAATGTCGGGGCGGTCTACGGGACCGTGACCATCGGGCTGGGGCTGGGCTCGGCCGCCGGGGGCTTCGCCTCGGGCCTGCTGCACGACCTGACGGGCGGCTACGACGCGATCTTCGCGCTGTCGATCGTCACGGCGCTGCTGGCGCTCGCCCCGTTCTGGCTGGTGCGCCCGATCGCGGAGGGGCGCTGGCCGGAAGAGGCGGAGCGCGGCGAGGCCGCGCCCCGCTGAGTTCTAGCCGATCTCGACCAGCACCTTGCCGCGCGGGCGGCCCTCCTCCTGCCGCTCATGCGCCTTCGCGATGTCGGCGAGCGGGAAGGTCGAGTCGATGCGCCGGGGCAGACGGCCCTCCTCCAGCGCGGCCTGGACGAGGGCGGCGGCCTCCAGCTTGTCCGCTTCGGGCACCTCGAAGATCGCGACGCCGCGGATGGCGATGTTGCGATACATGAACTTCGGCCAGTCCAGCGTCGGCGTGGGGTCGGACGCCGAGCCGTAGCTCGCCAGCGTCCCGTTGATCGCCACCCAGCGCCAGGACCGCGACAGATGCGCGCCGAGATCGACGTCCACCATGCAGCGCACGCCCCTGCCCCCGGTCATCTCCTTGACCTTGGCCTCGATGCTCTCGTGGTCGGTCGGCACGACGGCCTCGGCCCCTGCCGCGAGGGCGTCCTCGCGCCGCGCCTCGTCGCGCACCGTGGCGATGACGCGCGCGCCCATATGGGCGCCGATGGCCACCGCGGAGAGGCCGACCGCGCCCGCGCCGCCGGTGACCAGCGCGACCTCGCCCTTCAGCGGGCCGCCGAGGCGCAGGGCGTGGGCGGCGGTCATGCCCGGCACGCCCAGCGAGGCGCCCATGGCGAAGTCCGCGCCCTCGGGCAGGGGCATGGCCCGGGTCTCGGGGACGGTGACGAACTCCGCCGCGGCCCCGTCCCACTTGTGATGCGCGCCCTCCCAGACCCAGACGCGCTGGCCGACGCGCGCGCGGCTGACATCCGGGCCCACGGCCTCGATCACTCCGGCGGCGTCGTAGCCGGGGATGACGCGGTCATAGGGGAGCGGGCCGCGGGCGCCCGCGCGACGCTTGCAGTCGGTGGGGTTCACGCCGTGCATGGCGACGCGGACCAGCACCTCGCCGCGGGCGGGGCTGGGGTCGGGGACCTCGCCGATGGCGAGAACCTCGGCGGCGGGTCCGGTGGTTTCGTAGATGGCGGCCTTCATGGGCGCGCCCTCCGGCTGTGGCGGGGCATGGCGTCTCCTCCTCTGCGCCTGCGGGATCGGCCGCGATCCTGCAGGGGCGGGGCGGGCGGTTCAAGCGCGCCCCCTTCCGCGGGCCGGCGCCGCGGGCTACCGTTCCGGCTGACAGGACAGGGGAGGAGACGCCGATGAGCCAGGTCAGCCAGACGCCCGGGGGCGTTCCGGCGCTCGCCGCCGCGCAGCTGAGCGTGGGGGAGACGTTCTCGGAGCGCGCGCGCATCATGGGGGGCCGCACCGCCATCCGGGACGACGCGCGGGCGATGAGCTACGCGGAGCTGGAGGCGCGCTCCAACCGGCTGGCCCATGCGCTGGCCGCGGCCGGGGTCGGGCGCGGGGACCGGGTGGCGGCGCTGAGCGAGAACCGGCTGGAATATGTCGAGCTGATGCTGGCCTGCGCCAAGATCGGCGCGATCCTCGCCTGCCAGAACTGGCGCCAGGCCGCGGAGGAGATGCGCTGGTGCCTGGAGCTGGTGGATCCGGCGCTCGTCTTCGTCTCGCCCCGCTACGCCGACACCCTCGCGGGGCTGGGCCTCGAGGGCCTGCGCGCGGTGATCTTCGGGGAGGAGGCGGAGGCTTTCGCCGCCGGCGCCCCGGAGAGCCCGCCCGCGCAGGGGGCGGAGCCCGAGGACGGTCTGCTGATTCTCTACACCTCCGGAACCACGGGCCTGCCCAAGGCGGCGGTGATCAGCCACCGGGCGATGCTGGCGCGGTCCACCATCATGCTCTCGGACGGGGTGCTGATGCCGGGGCGCATGTTCGTGGCCTGGTCGCCCATGTTCCACATGGCGGCCACGGATTCGCTGCTGGGCGTGCTGATGACCGGCGGCGTGGTGCATGTCATGGCCGAGCTGGACATGGACCGGCTGGCCGAGCTGGCGGCGAGCGAGGTGATCGGCCACCTGATGCTGATGCCCGGCATGATCGACCGTTTCGTGGAGGCGATGCGCCGGGCGGGGCCGGTCCGGGAGGTCGGCATGGTCGGTGTGATGGCCGATCTGGTCCCGCGCGCCCAGATCGCGGCCGTGGCGGAGCTTCTGGACGCGCCCTACCGCAACACCTTCGGCTCGACCGAGACGGGCTCGGCCCCCGCCAGCCGCGGCGTGATCCGCCCCGGCGAGATGCCCGAGCGCTTCTCCAAGACGCAGAGCTCCTTCTGCCGGCTGCGGCTGGTGGACGACGAGGACAACGACGTGCCGGACGGCACGCCCGGCGAGGCCGCCTTCCGCGGCCCCTCGCTCTTCTCCGGCTACTGGAACGCGCCGGAGGCGAACGCGGAGGCCTTCCGGGGCGGGTGGTACCACATGGGCGACATGCTGGTGCGAAACCCGGACGGCACGCTCGATTTCGTCGACCGCAAGAAATACCTCATCAAGTCGGGCGGCGAGAACATCTACCCCGCGGAGATCGAGCGCGTCCTGCTGGCCTCGCCGAAGGTGGCCGAGGCGGTGGTCGTGCGCCGGAAGGACCCGGATTGGGGCGAGGTTCCCGCGGCCTTCGTCGTCCCGGCCGAACCGGGGCTGGATGCGGCGGAGGTCATGGCGCTGCTGGAGGGGCGCATCGCGCGCTACAAGCGGCCGAAATCGGTCACCCTGATCTCGGAGACGGAGCTGACCCGCAACTCCACCGGCAAGGTGATGCGCACCCCGCTCGAGGAGCGCGCCCGGGCCGACGCGCCCGCGGACGCATGAAGGGGGCCTGATGCCGCGCTACGCCGTCTTTTCCATCTGCATCGGCATGATCCCGGCCGGGATGCTCGTCACGTTGATCTGGCCGTCGCTGTCGCTTCTGGGCTGGGTCGTCGCCATGCTGGGCGTCGCGCTGACCGCCCTGGGCGTGCGCGACCTGCTGCAGCCCCGCCACGCGGTGCTGCGCAACTACCCCGTCATCGGCCACATGCGCTGGCTGTTCGAGGGCATCCGCCCGGAGATCCGGCAATACCTGGTCGAGAGCGACGAGGACGAGACGCCCTTCAGCCGGGAGATGCGCAGCCTCGTCTACCAGCGGGCCAAGGGGGTGGAGGACAGCCGCCCCTTCGGCACGCGGGAGGACGTCTACGCCTCCGGCTACGCCTGGCTCAACCACTCGGTCGCGGCCCGCCACGTGGACCGGCACGACTTCCGCGTCACCATCGGCGGGCCGGACTGCAGGCGGCCCTACGAGGCCTCGCTCTACAACATCTCCGCCATGAGCTTCGGCTCCCTCTCGGCCAACGCGGTCCTGGCGCTGAGCAAGGGGGCGAAGATGGGCCGCTTCGCCCATGACACGGGGGAGGGCGGCATCTCCCGCTACCATCGCGAGGGCGGGGGCGACCTGATCTACGAGATCGGGACCGGCTATTTCGGCTGCCGCACCGACGCCGGCCGCTTCGACCCCCGCAAGTTCGAGGAGCAGGCCGCCGACCCCCAGGTCAAGATGATCGAGGTCAAGCTCTCCCAGGGCGCCAAGCCCGGCCATGGCGGGCTGCTGCCCGCCGCCAAGATCACGCCCGAGATTTCGGAGGCGCGCGGCGTGCCCATGGGGCAGGACTGCGTCTCGCCCCCGGCTCATTCCGAGTTCTCCACGCCGCTGGAGTTCATGCGTTTCCTCGACCGGCTGCGCCGGCTCTCGGACGGCAAGCCGGTGGGCTTCAAGCTGTGCATCGGCCACCGGCGGGAGTTCATGTGCATGGTCAAGGCCATGCTGGAGACGGGGATCGTCCCCGACTTCATCGTCGTGGACGGCAAGGAGGGGGGCACCGGCGCCGCGCCGCTGGAATTCGCCAACCATATCGGCATGCCGTTGATGGAGGGGCTGACCTTCGTCCACAACACGCTGCGCGGGGCGGGGCTGCGCGACCGGATCCGGATCGGGGCCGCTGGCAAGCTGGTCTCCGCCTTCGACCTCGCCAAGGTCATGGCGCTGGGGGCGGACTGGGCGAACTCGGCGCGCGGCTTCATGTTCTCCGTGGGCTGCATCCAGGCCCAGGCCTGCCACACCAACCGCTGCCCCACGGGCGTGACGACCCAGTCGAAATGGCGCCAGCGGGCGCTGGTGGTGGATGACAAGTGCGTGCGGGTGGCCAACTTTCACCGCAACACGCTCAACGCGCTCAGCCACATGGTCGGCGCCGCCGGCCTGTCGGAGCCGCACGATCTGCGCCTGCACCACCTGAACTTCCGCCAGAAGAACGGCGAGACGCTGACCGGCGACCTGGCCTATCCGGAAATGGCCGCCGGCTCGCTTGTCGACGGGAGCTGCGGGGATCAGAACTATCTCAGGCGCTGGAACCGGGCGCGGGCGGACAGCTTCGCGCCCGTGGACTGAGGGGGCCGGCCCCCCTCAGTCCTGCAGAACGTAGGTTCCCGGCGCGTCGCCGACCGGGTCGAGCCCGAGTTCGGGCGCGCCCATGCGCGGAGGCTCGCCCGCGGGGCCGGAGCGAGCGCGCAGCCAGTCGATCCAGCTCGGCCACCAGGAGCCGTCGCGCAGCTCCGCCTCCTCCAGCCAGGTCTCCGGCGCGGGGTAGGGGGCCTTGTGCGCGGTCGTCCTGATCCGGTGATGGCGGCGCGGATGGCCGGGCTCGGAGACGATGCCGCCGTTATGCCCGCCGCTGGTCAGGCAGAAGGTGACGTCGGAGCTGAAGAACAGGTGCACCTTGTGGGCCGAGCGCCAGGGGGCGACGTGGTCCTTTTCCGTGCCCACCGCGAAGACGTCGGTGGTGATGTCCGACAGCGCCACGGGCGAGCCTCCGACCTCGTAGCGTCCGGCGGAGAGCTGGTTCTCAAGGAACAGCCTGCGCAGGTATTCCGAGTGCATCCGGTAGGGCATGCGTGTGGCGTCGGCGTTCCAGGCCATCAGGTCGTTGGGCTCGGGCCGCTCGCCCATCAGGTATTCGCGGGTGATCCGCGACCAGATCAGGTCGTTGGAGCGCAGGATCTGGAAGGCGCCGGCCATCTGCTTGGAATCCAGCACCCCCTGCTCCCACATCATGTCCTCGAGGAAGGAGACCTGGCTCTCGTTGATGAAGAGCATCAGCTCCCCGGCCTCGGAGAAGTCCTGCTGGGCGGCGAAGAAGCTGAGCGAGGCGAGGCGGTCGTCCCCGTCCCGCGCCATCTGCGCGGCGGCGATGGACAGCAGCGTGCCGCCGAGGCAGTAGCCCACGGCGTGCAGCTTCTCCGCCCCCGTCACCGCCAGCGCCGCGTCGATCGCCGTCATCTGGCCGAACTCGCGGTAGTCGTCCATGTCCAGGTCGCGATCCTCGGGCGTCGGGTTGAGCCAGGAGATCATGAAGACCGTGAAGCCCTGTTCGGTCAGGTATCTGACCAGAGAGTTATGGGGCTGAAGGTCGAGGATGTAGTATTTCATGATCCAGGCCGGCGTGATCAGCACCGGCTCGGGATGGACCTGCTCCGCCTCGGGCGAGGGAGCGTACTGGATCAGCTCCATCAGACGGTTGCGGTGGATCACCTTGCCCGGCGTGATGGCGACGGTCTCGCCCACCCGGTATTCCTCGGATTTCGGCTGGGGCTTGCCGGCTACGATCCGGTCGAAGTCCTCCTGCCAGTTGCGCGCGCCCTGCACGAGGTTGAAGCCGCCCGTCTCGCGGATGCGCCGCAGGACCTCGGGGTTGGTCAGCGGGAAATTGGCCGGAGAGACCATGTCGAGGATCTGGCGCGCGGCGAAGGTCGCCGCCCGCTCGTGCTGAGGCGTGACGCCGCGCACGCCTGTGGTCGCGTTCCACCACCACTGCTGCTGGAGCAGGAAGGCCTGGTGGATCAGGTTGAAGGGCGGGCTTTGCCAGGCCGGGTCGCTGAAGCGCCGGTCCTGCGGGAGCGGCTCGATGCAAGGCTCCGAGGCGCCGCCCCCCAGCGCGCAGCTCAGGGCGTAGCGCTGCAGGCGCATGATCTTGCGCGCCGCCTTCTCGGCCAGCCGCGCCCGCTTGCCCGGGGCGGACGAGAGATGCACGGCCCAGTCGGACCAGGCGTCCAGCAGCGCGGCGGGGGAGAGGCCGCCGGTCATGCGCGCGAGCATCGCGTGCAGGGACCGGTCGGTGACCTCGGCCATGGCGCGGGACATGTAGGAATCCTGCTCGTCCCGCTCGGGCCGGGGCGCGGCCGCGCGCGGGAATCGCGCCCGGTCCGGGGTCGTCGCGGCGTCCCCTTCCTCGCGCACGGCGCGAATGCGAGAGGTCCGGGCGCGGGCGGCGCGGGCGGTTTCGTCGGTCATGGCGCGGCTCCTCCTGCCGGGCGGGCGCGGCCCCGTCGGGGCCCGTCCGCGGCAACCCTTGGCATCCCGCAACTGCGAACACCTTGATGCAGCGCAAGGCAAGCCCTTTCGGCCCTGTGGTGTTAGTCTGCCGCATCGGATGGGGCCTGCGCCCCGCACGGAACACGGAGCGCGCCGCATGTCCCGACTCTCCGGACGGATCCTTCTGGTCGCCGCGGCCCTGCTGGCGCTGGCCTATGCGGGGCTGTCCTGGATGGAGACCCTGCGCGACGCGCCGCCGGAGGGATTCGCGCGGGGCAACGGCCGGATCGAGGCCGAGCGGATCGACATCGCCCCGCGCTATGCAGGGCGGGTCGACGAGGTGATGGCCCGCGAGGGGGGGCTGGTGGAAGCGGGGGCGCCGCTCGCCCGGCTCGACACCATGGAGGAGGAGGCCTCGCTGGCCGCCGCCGAGGCCCAGATCGCGCTCGCGCGGGAAAACCTTGCCGAGGCCGAGGCGCTGATTCTCCAGCGCGAGAGCGAGCTCCGCCTGGCCGACCACGAGCTGGCGCGCGCCGAGTCCCTGGCCGAACGCGGGCATCTTCCGGAAGCGGAGCTGGATTCGCGTCGGACCGCGCGCGAGGTGGCCGAGGCCGCCCTGCGCGCCGGGCGGGCCCGCGCCGCCACGGCCCGCAGCGCCATCGTCGCGGCCGAAGCGGAGGCGCGGCGCATCCGCACGCGCATCGAGGACGCCACGCTGACCGCGCCGACCGAAAGCCGAGTCCTCTACCGCCTCGCCGAGCCGGGGGAGATCGTGCAGGGCGGGCACGCGATCCTCACGCTGCTGGACCTCTCGGAGGTCTACATGGACATCTTTCTGCCCGCCGGGCAGGCGGGGCGGCTGCCGATCGGGGCCGAGGCGCGCATCGTGCTCGACCCCATGCCGGACTTCGCGATTCCCGCCGAGGTGTCCTTTGTCTCTCCCGAGGCCCAGTTCACGCCCCGCCAGGTGGAGACGCTGGAGGAGCGCGAGAAGCTGGTCTTCCGCGTGCGCGTGCGCATTCCGCCCGAGCTGGTCAAGGCGCGCATCCGCCACGTAAAGACCGGCGTGCGCGGCGTGGCCTGGGTGCGCGTGGACGAGGGGGCCGAGTGGCCCGAGCCGCTGAACCGCCGCATCCCCGAGGAGATGTTCGAGTGAACGCGCCCCTGCGCCTGCAGGGGGTGAGCCACCGCTACCGCCGGACGGTGGCGCTCGACGACGTCTCGGTGACCTTCCCCACGGGGAAGGTCGTCGGCGTCATCGGGCCCGACGGGGTGGGCAAGTCCACCCTGCTCGGCCTCGTGGCCGGCGCGCGGCGCATCCAGCGAGGGCGGGTGGAGGCGTTGGGCGGGGACATGGGCCGTTCCGCCCATCGCCGGCAGGTCTGCGCCAGGGTGGCCTACATGCCCCAGGGGCTGGGCCGGAACCTCTACGCCGAGCTCTCCGTGCGCGAGAACCTGGAGTTCTTCTCCCGCCTCTTCGGCCAGGGGGCGGAGGAGCGGGAGGCGCGCATCGCCCATCTGCTGAGCGCCACGGGCCTTGCCCCCTTCCCCGACCGGCCGGCGGGGAAGCTGTCGGGCGGGATGAAGCAGAAGCTGGGTCTGTGCTGCGCGCTGATCCACGACCCCGACCTTCTGGTGCTGGACGAGCCGACGACGGGGGTGGACCCCCTTTCGCGCCTGCAGTTCTGGGAGCTGATCGACGCCATCCGCGCCCGCCGGCCGGGGATGAGCGTGCTGGTCTCCACCGCCTACATGGAGGAGGCGGAGGATTTCGACTGGCTCGCGGTGATGGATGCGGGCCGGGTGATCGCGACCGGGACGCCGTCCGAGCTCGTCGCGCAGGCCGGGGCCGGAGGGCTGGAGGACGCCTACCGCGCCCTGCGGGCCGGGTCGAACGCCGCCCCGCCGCCCGTTGTCGCCCCGCCGCCCCGCCGCGCGCCCCAGGAGGGGGAGCCGGTGATCACGGCCCGCGGCCTGACCCGGAAATTCGGCGACTTTACCGCTGTGGACGGCGTCAGCTTCGAGATCCGGCGCGGCGAGATCTTCGGCTTCATCGGCCCCAACGGCTGCGGCAAGTCCACGACCATGAAGATGCTCTGCGGCCTGCTGCCGGCCAGCAGCGGTCAGGCGGAGGTCTTCGGCGCCCCGGTTGCCGCCGGCAGGACCGAGGCCCGGCGGCGGCTGGGCTACATGTCCCAGGCCTTCTCGCTCTACGGCGAGCTGACGGTGCGCCAGAACCTGGATCTGCACGCCCGCCTCTTCTCCCTGCCGCCCGACCGGCGCGAGGCGCGCATCAAGGAGCTGGTGGACCGCTTCGGGCTGGAGGCGCATCTGCCCGCCCGCGCCGACCGCCTGCCGCTGGGCGTCCGCCAGCGCCTGTCGCTGGCCGTGGCCGTCATCCACGACCCGCCGCTGCTGATCCTGGACGAGCCGACCTCGGGCGTGGACCCGGATGCGCGGGACGAGTTCTGGCGCCTGCTGCAGGAGATGTCGGCCGAGCGGGGGGTGACGATCTTCGTCTCCACTCATTTCCTCAGTGAGGCCGAGCGCTGCGACCGGGTGGCGCTCATGGATCGCGGGCGGGTGCTGGCCTGCGACACCCCCCGCGCGCTGGCCGAAGCGGTGGGCGCGGAGGACCTGGAGGCCGCCTTCGTGGCCCATCTGCGCGCCGAGGCGGGGGAGGAGGAGGCCGCGCCGCCCGCCTTCGACGCGCCCGCCGGGGCCCGGCGTCCCGCCCAGGGCGCCCGCTTCAGCCTGACGCGCGCGGCCGCCTATGCCCATCGCGAGACGCTGGAGTTGCTGCGCG
>JBNJGE010000014.1:0-31433 GCA_051747505.1 Pseudomonadota bacterium
CGTGCGCTATGACGGGCAGGCGGCGGCGGAGGGGCACGGCTTCCAGGCCCATGTCGGCCCCATGCGCTCGCCCTCGCGCGGGGAGATCACGCTGCGCTCCCCCGACCCGGCGGAGGCGCCGCGGATCCTGTTCAACTACATGAGCCACGAGAAGGACTGGCAGGACTTCCGCGCCTGCATCCGCCTCACCCGCGAGATCTTCGCGCAGGACGCCTTCAAGCCGTATGTCCGCCACGAGATCCAGCCCGGCGAGGCCGCGCAGTCGGACGCCGCCCTGGACGACTTCATCCGCGACCATGTCGAGAGCGCCTATCACCCCTGCGGGACCTGCCGCATGGGCCGCGCCGACGACCCGGCGGCGGTGGTGGACCCCGAATGCCGGGTGATCGGGGTGGAGGGTCTGCGCGTGGCCGACAGCTCCGTCTTCCCGCGCATCACCAACGGCAATCTCAATGGCCCCTCGATCCTCGTGGGCGAGAAGGCAAGCGACCACCTTCTGGGCCGCGATCCGCTGCCGCGGGAGAACGCGGAGCCCTGGGTGCATCCGCACTGGCGCGAGGCCCAGCGCTGAGGCGCCCGGAACGGTTCGGGAGGAAATCCCCCGGACCGTCAGTTTCGCGCCGCGGCGCGGGCGGGCCGCTCAGGCCCAGTCGCGGCAGACATACTTGATGGCCGTGAACTCCTGCAGGCCGTAGCGCGCGCCCTCGCGCCCGATGCCGGACTGCTTCATGCCGCCGAAGGGGATGGGGGCGCCGGTGACCTTGGTGCGGTTCACCGCCACCATGCCGAAGGTCAGCGCCCGGCTTGCGCGGTAGATGCGCCGCGGGTCCATGGTGTGCAGATAGGCCACCAGCCCGTATTCCGTGGCGTTCGCCCGGCGCAGCGCCTCCTCCTCGGTGTCGAAGGGGGCGATGGCGGCGACGGGGCCGAAGGTCTCCTCGTGGAAGATCTTCGCGTCCTCGGGCACGTCGGCGAGCACAGTGGCCGGGTAGAAGAGCGGCCCCTGCGGGTCCCGCTCCCCCCCGCAGAGCAGCCGTGCGCCCTTCTCCAGCGCGTCGGCGACGTGCTCCTCCTGCTTCTGGACCGCCTTCTCGTTGATCAGCGGGCCGAGATCGCCGTCCTCCACCCCGGGCCGGAGGCTCAGGGCCTGCGAGGCCTCGACGAAGCGGCGGCAGAACTCGTCATAGACCGACCGCTCCACGAAGAAGCGGTTGGCGCCCAGGCAGTCCTGCCCGGTGGTGGCGTATTTCGCCTTCACCGCCTCCTCCACGGCGTTGTCCATCTCCGCGTCGGCGAAGACGATGCAGGGGGCGTGCCCGCCGAGCTCCAGCACCAGCCGCTTCACGGTCTCGGCCGACTGGCGGTAGAGCAGCCGCCCGACCTCCGTCGAGCCGGTGAAGGAGAGCGCGCGCACGCGCGCGTCCTCCGTCCAGGGCCGGACGATCGTCGGCGCCTCGCCCGTCACCACGTTGAACACCCCCGCCGGGATCCCGGCCCGCTCCGCCAGAACGGCGAGCGCGAGCGCCGAGAACGGCGTCTCGTGGCTGGGATGGGCCACCGCCGTGCAGCCCGCGGCCAGCGCCGCCCCCGCCTTGCGGGTGAGCATGGCGGAAGGGAAGTTCCACGGCGTGATCAGCGCCGCCACGCCCAGCGGCTCGCGCCACAGCTCCACCTCCGCGTCGGGCAGGTGGGAGGTGACGCCGAGGATGTCGGGCCGCTTGGCCTCCTCGGAGTAGAACTCCAGGAAGGAGGCGGCGTAGTCGATCTCGCCGCGCGCCTCCGAGAGCGGCTTGCCCTGCTCGAAGCACATGATGCGCGCGAGGTCCTCGCGGCTGTCCTGCATCAGGTCGTGCCAGCGGCGCAGCATCCCGGCGCGCTGCTGGGGCAGCAGCCCGGACCACTCGGCGAAGGCCAGGTCGGCCGCGTCCACCGCCGCCGCGCTCTCGGCCGCCGAGAGGCTCGCCACCTCGCCCACGGTCGAGCCGTCGGCCGGGTTGGCGACGGCGATCACGCCGCCGTCCTTCGCCGCCGTCCAGCGGCCGCCGATGCAGGACTCGCTGCGCAGCAGCGAGGGGTCCTGCAGGCTGGCGCCAAGCTCGCGGGCGTGCTCGGACATGATCGGTCCTCCTGTTTTCCGGGGCGGCGGCGGGGCGTCCCTGCTCCCGGTTAATCATTGCGGTCCGCGGACTCAACGCTTGTGCGGGCGCCCCCCGCGCCGCGCGCCGGAGGGCCTGCGCCCATTGTCAGATCCGGAAGGCGTCGTGCATGCCGGGCGTCTCGACGCGTCCGTCCGCGAGCCCCTCCGCCAGCGCCTCCCTCGTCCCGCTTTCGCCGTGCACGAGGAAGGTCGTCCCCCCGGGACCGACCCGCCGGCGCCAGTCGATCAGCTCGGACCGCCCGGCATGGGCGGAGAAGCCGTTGATCGTGTGGATGCGCGCGCGCACCGGGATCTCGTCGCCCAGAAGGCGCACGGAGCGGGCGCCGTCGATGATGACCCGCGCCAGCGTGCCCTCGGCCGCGAAGCCCACGAAGATCACGCTGCACTCGGCCCGGGCGAGGTTGCGGCGCAGATGGTGTCGCACCCGCCCGCCCGTGGCCATGCCGGAGCCCGCCATGATGATCGCCCCCGACCGGATGCGGTTGATCGCGACGGACTCGGAGACATCGCGGGTGAAGCTCAGCCCGGCCAGCTCGAAAGGGTCCTCGCCCCGCTCCAGCATCGCCGCGATTTCGGGCTTCATCGCCTCCGCCCATCGCCGGAACAGGCGCGTGGCCGAGATCGCCATGGGCGAGTCGAGAAAGACCTGCAGCGAGGCCGGGATCTCCCCGCCCGCCATGCCCTCGCGCAGGAAGAACAGCAGCTCCTGCGCCCGCTCCAGCGCGAAGGTCGGGATGATCACGTTGCCCCCGCGCGCGTGGGTTTCGCGGATGGCGCCGTACAACTCCTCGACCGAGGCCCGCAGGGGGCGGTGGTCCCGGTCGCCATAGGTCGACTCCATCACCACCGCCTCCGCGTCCGAGGGCGGCGAGGGCGGGGCGAGCAGAGGCCGCTCCCGCGGGCCGATGTCGCCCGAGAAAAGAATGCGCCGCCGGCGGCCGTCCTCCTCGGCCTCGATCAGCACGCTGGCCGAGCCGAGGATGTGCCCGGCGTCGAAGAAGGTCGCCGTGACGCCCCCGCCGAGCTCCACCGGCCGGCCATAGGCCGCCCGGCGCCCGAACAGCTCGAAGCTGTCGAGCGCGTCCATCGTGTCATAGAGCGGCGCGTGATCGCCCGCCCCGTCCCCTCCCCGGCCCTGACGCTTCGCCTCCTCCTCGTGCAGATGCGCCGAGTCCAGAAGCACCAGCCGCGTCAGGTCGCGGGTCGGGGCGGTGCAGACGATCTCCCCCGAAAAGCCGCGCCTGACCAGCAGCGGGATCCGGCCGCAGTGATCCAGATGCGCGTGGGTGAGCAGGAGCGTGTCGACCGAGGCCGGGTCGAAGCCGAAGGGCGCGGCGTTCTCCTCGCGCAGCTCCCGCCCGCCCTGGAACATGCCGCAGTCGATCAGCAGCCTGCGCCCGGCCAGCTCGAGCAGATGGCAGGATCCGGTCACGCCCCCCGCCGCCCCGTGAAACGATATGCGCATCCCGGCCGTCCCCCCGCCTCTCGTCCGCTCGCAGCCAGCCCGCGTCCGCCCGGGCCGCCGCCATCCGGAACCGTTCGACGCGGCCTGGACCAGCCCCGGGGGTGTGATGGCCTGCCCATCCGGCAGGACGCGCCGGCTTTCCGGACGCGGACGGCGCCCCTCGCCCGGAGCCTGCGGGCCGAAGGGCCCGCCTTTCGCCGCGCCCTGTCCTCGCGGGGAGCGCCGCGAGGCTTGTCGGGCGGCGGCGGAGGTGCAACGGCCGGCATTCGCCGCTCCGCGCCACTTTCGCCGCCGCCCTCCGTTTCAGGGGGGACTCAGGCCGCTCCCGGCCTTCTGCCCGGCGTCAGCTTTCGCTGTCCGCGCCGTCATCGGCATCGGCGCTGTCGCCGTCGTCGCCGGAGTCGGTCTCGGAGTCGGCGTCCGTCTCGCTGTCGGTCTCCGTCTCGGTGTCCGATCCCGTTTCCGTGTCGGAGTCCTCCTCGCTCCCCCGGTCCATCGCGGCCTCGATGCTGCTGCTGGCCTGCTCGCTGGCCGGGGTGGTCCCCACGACGGCCGCCGCGTTGTCGAGCCCGGTGGTCGAGGGGTCCGTCGCCGCGGCGGAGGTTTCCGCGCCGTGCCCCTGGCCGCCGGACGCCGCGCCTGCGCCCGGGCCGGATCCGGCCGAGGCGTCCGCGCCGTTCCCCGGACCGCCCGCGCCCCCGCCGGGACCGCCGCCCGGGCCGCCGGCTCCGCCGCCGGGACCGCCAGCGCCCCCGCCGGCGCCCCCGCCGCCTCCAGCGCCGCCGCCGCCACCACCGCCGCCCTTGGCCAGGGCGACGTCAAAGCCGGGTCCGTCGGCATCGAGGGGAAAGGCCAGCGCGGCCAGGATGCTCAGGCAAATCGCCGCAACACACGATCTTCTTCTCATCGTTACTTCCTCTACGCTACTGAACAGTCTTCCAACACCGATCAGCCAGCACAGATCCGACTGAATTTCCAGAAATTTATGTATATTAACTCTCGATTCTGGTTTCGTTCATGTTCGCGTTCGCACCAGGTCGCGGCGGTTCCTTCGCCCGCCCGCCGGGCCTGGAACGCCGCTCGTCCGGCGCCCCCTTCGCAGCGGCGCGTCAGGTGCGCCATGTCCTCACGAAGGAGCGCGTCGCCGGGATCGCGTCCGCCAGGCCGCGGACTCGTCCGGAATGGTTGAAGGTCCATGACATGTAGTTCTTCCAGACCAGCAGCTGCTCCACCGGGGAGGCCGGATCCGGCGGCGTCCAGTCCGGATCGTCCGAGGGCGGCGAGCAGAACCAGCGGGCGTCCGGCTCGGGCAGCCCGTATCGCCGGGCGATTTCGCGGTTGCCGTCCAGAAAGGGCACCATGAGGGCCTTGCGGGCGTCGGGGCTCATGACAGCCTTCGCCCCGTCATCGCGGATCTGCCCCTGGCTGGCCTGCAGCACCCTGGCGAGGCTCCGCCTCCTGGCTTCGCTCTCCTCGACGAACTGCGAAAGGAAGATCACTTCCCGCCGGTTGAGGGCGGGATCGAAGGTCCTGACCGGCACGTAGTTGGGCGCCTCGACCCCGAGCGCCTCCATGAAATCGAGGAAAGGATCGTAGTCCGCGTCCTCCCTGAACAGGTACAGCCGGATATTCTCGAGACCCGCCAGGCGCTCGATCGCGGCGAGCCGCCCGTTCAGGTCGTAGTCGAAGCTCTTCTCCTCGGAGATCGCGCCGCTGAAGCCGGCCTTCACGGCCTCGCGATACATGGCCTCCTTCAGGAAGTCCTGCCTCCTCAGCCAGACATGCAGGACGACGTCGAAGGCTTCGCCAAGCAGGGTCAATATCGAAGAGCGCTCATCCTCCGCAAATATCCCGAAAAGGTCTTCAGACGACAATATGACGTCATTGGTCGATCTGAATCTGATTCTCTCGACGAGGATGTCCTCGGCGCCGGAAATGACATATTTCGCGACATCCCCGCTCCTGCCGTCCACCTCCGAAACAAAGGACAGATCGAAGCCCGACCTCTCCAGAAGGCGTCGATTGGCTGCAAGAGACCTCTGGATCAACTTGCTTCCCGCCGTGGGAAGTCCGATGTGCAAGTGTACGCGCCTTGCCATTTAAGCCTGCATTCATATTACCACACGCATCACGATTATATTGGTATGACAACGCTCCGCCCTGTTCCAGTCAGTTCATGCCCAAGCAGTCCGCCCCGCCGCGCCCCCGCTGCGGAGCGGAACAGGCGCCGCCGGAGCGCGGCGCCCGCCTGATGAAGTCCATGCCGGCGGCGGGACCCTCGGGCGTCTGCGGGGTGCGGCAGCTGCCGCAGGCGACGTTGCGGCGCTTTCATGCCCGGGCCTGCCGGGCGGGCCGGGCTTTCACGATCAAGGCCGCTCGGCCTTCCCCCTTTCCAGGGGCCCGGCTGCGCCGCCGCCGCGTCTTGTCTGAGGTCAATGCGCCGGCGCGCCGCCCGGGGACAGTCTGCAGCCCTCAGCGCCCTTGGCCGATGCTCGCGCAGGGTCCCGATGGAACCCCATTTCTGGTCCTCCCTCGCCGCCAGCCTCCTCGCCGCCGCCGTCACCACGGCCGGCCTCGCGGTGATCCGCCGCTTCGAGGCCTGGGGCCGCGCCAACACCACCTATTTCGCCTGCTTCGCCGCCGGCGTCCTCGTGGCCGTCTCCTTCCTGCACATCATACCCGAGGCGCTCGCCATGGCGCCGGGCGCTCCGGCCTTCCTGCTGGCCGGCTATCTGGCCATGCATGTCCTCAACCGCTTTCTCACCGGCTTCGTCTGCGACCGGCCGGAGACCGCGGACTACTCCATCGGGCTCGTTCCGCTTCTGGGCATCGGCTTTCACTCCTTCATCGACGGGGCGATCTATTCCGTGGCCTTCAAGGTCAGCGCGCTGACCGGGACGCTGGCCGCCATCGGCATGGTCCTGCACGAGTTTCCCGAGGGCGTGGTCACCTATCTCCTGCTGCTGCGCGGGGGCTTCGCCAAGCGCCGCGCCCTGCTTCTGGCCTTCCTCGCCGCCGCCGCGACGACGCCGCTGGGCGCGCTGGCCGCCTATCCCCTGACCCGCCGCATCGAAGCGGAGCCGCTGGGCGCCGCGCTGGCCCTCTCCGCCGGCGCGCTGATCTATGTCGGCGCCACCCACCTGCTGCCCCATGCGGAGCGCGAGCCCCGCCGTTTCAGCCTCGTCGCCCTGGCCGCCGGCATCCTGACCGCCGTCCTGATCGTCGCCGGCAAGGCCTGAGCCGGCCGTGGTCTCATCCCGGAGCCGCGGGAGCCGGCTTCACCGTGACCCGCGGACCTCCCGGCAGATCGTCGACCTCGAACACGCTGCGCTCGGGCACGGGGCGCCAGGCCTCCTCCGTCAGCGGCTCGGAGGCGATCAGGAGGGCGCGGCAGCCGGGCGGCGCGCCCGCCGCCGCGTGCGGAGTTCCGCACAGCGCGCGGTCCATCACGCCCTCCCGCTCCAGCATCCACAGGCTCGGCTGCCAGCGCGCGCCGAAGAAGCGCGCCCCGTCGGCCAGCATCAGGTTGAGCCCGAGATTCTCGCAGGGCCCCGCCTCCGCGCACCAGCGCGCGACATCGGCCGCCGCCTCCGCCACCACGTCCAGCGCCCGCACGTCGCGCCGCCGCTCGAGCCGGGAGAGCAGCAGCTGGAAAAGCGCCTCGCTGTCCGTGGTCCCTCGGATGCGCCCGAGCCGGTCCGCCGGGATCTCCGCGCGCATCCGCGCCCCCACGCCGTTCTCGAAATGCCGCACCGTGCCGTTGCGCACGAAGGCCCAGGGCGGCTCGACGAAGGGGTGCGTGTTCTAGATGCGCACATCGCCCTCCGTGGCCTGGCGGACATGCGCGATCAGCCGCCGCGCGCGCAGCCCGCGGGCGCAGGCCAGGAAATCCTCCCCCTCATGGGCGGGCCCGAGATGGCGGCGCACCCGGAGGTCATGGTCCTCCCAGCGGACGATCCCCCGGCCGTCGGCATGGGCGAAGCCCTCCAGGTCCTCGCGGCTCTGGACCATCAGCGAATGCGGCGCGTCCACGAGCGCGCAGGACAGCTCGGTGTCGTCGGTGGCCAGCACGGCGAGCAGTCGGCGCATGGCGCCCTCCCCCTCTCAGCCCCCGGCCCGGCCGCGCCAGGCCTCCGCGTCGATCGCCATGCGGACCATGGCGGGCTCGCCCTCCGCCGCCGGCCCAGCCGGCTCCTCGCCGAAGCCGCGCTCGGCATAGACCCGCCGCGCCGCCGGGTTGGCCTCGTGCACCTCCAGCCACAGCCGGCGGAAGCCGAGCGTCTCGAAGCAGAACCGCTCCACCGCCTCCACCGCCCGGTTCCCGATCCCCTCGCCCTTGCGCGTGACCACGATGCGGCGAAGCAGCAGGGCCCGGCCGGGGTCCTGCAGCCCCTCGAGAACGACGTAGCCCGCGCGTCGCCCGTCCTGCGTCTCGATGATCAGGTGCCGCGAGTCCCCGCAGCGCAGGCTGGCGAGATGCTCCGCATCGCTCCACTGCTCCACGAACGCCCGGTTCTCCGGCGCGCCCTCCGCCTCGCGCACGAAGGGCACGTCCTCGGGCCGGGTCGGCCGCAGCCGCAGGCCGGGCGCGGTCAGGACGGTCCCGGGCACGGTCGCCTCCCCTCCGCGGGCGCGGACGCCCGCCGCGCCCGCGCGCTCTCCATGATCCGGGCGAGCAGCTCCGGGTAGGCGAGCCCCGCCCAGGCCGCCATGCGCCCCACCATGCTCTCCGCGCCCCATTCGGGATGGGCGTTCGCGTCGATCAGACGGAGCATTCCCTCCGCGTCGGCGCGGAAGTCGAAGCGGGCGTAGTCGCGGCAGCCCAGCCGCTCGAAAAGCCGGCGCGCGTGGTCCTCGACCGCCTCGCGCGCGGGCGCCGCGATTTCCGCCGGCCGCAGCGCCGTGCACCGCCGGTAGACCGAGGTCTCGTCGCTCTTCGCGGCATGGGTGAGGATCTGCGGCAGGCTTTGAGGAAGCCTGCTGCAGTCCACCTCCAGCGGGGCCAGGCAGAGCGGCGCGCCGCCCGGCTCCGCGGGTCCGAGCAGCGCGAGGGTGATCTCGCGTCGCGGCAGCAGCTCCTCCGCCACCACGCCGGCCGGCGGGCGGCACAGGAGCCTCAGCGCCGACAGCCGTTCCAGCGCCTGCGCGGGGATCCGCACGATGGAGGCCGGTTCGATCCCCTCGCTCCCGCTTCCGTCGTTGGGCTTGAGAAGCGCCGGATAGCGCCGCGGCACCGCGGCCGCCCCCTCGCGCAGCGCCAGAAGCTCCTGGCGCGGCGTCGGCACGCCCGCCGCCGTCGCGGCCGCGTGCACCGCGGCCTTGTCGTGGCAGATCGCCAGGCAGGCGGCGTCCGCGCCGGCGAACGGGTGGCCGAGCATCTCCAGCAGCGCGGGAGCATGCAGCTGCAGCTCCGACCGGTTTCGATAGCCGGCGTTGCAGAAATCGAGGATCAGCTCCGGCCGGATCTCGCGCAGCGCGTCGATCAGCCGGGCGTGATCGTCCAGGTGGAGGACCCGCCCGTTCCAGGGCGGCCCGGCCGGCGCGGAGAGCTGCGCGCCCGCCGTCATGGCCCGCCCCCGCCGCGCCGCCCGCCGCCGCGGGCGGGAGCCTTGCGCCTCGTTGAAGCGGTCAACGCCATTCCCGGCCTCCGCGCCGAGCGGTCGGCGCCTCCGTATGCGGCGACCCCCGGCGGCGTGGTCTCATTCTTGAAGTCTAACCTGACGCGCGCCCTTTGCGCTTGACCACGATCAAGGCCGCCTGAGGTCTGCGGCACGGCTTTCCGCCGCCACCGCCGGGCACACGGGATCGGCTCACGGCGACCCTGTCAGCTCGGCCGTGGCGGGGCGGGTCTGCCCGACGCAGTGCAGCCGCCCCTCCTCGATGCGCCAGACCTCGTCCGCCAGCTCGGCGATCTGCGGATCATGCGTGACCAGAATGACGGTTGCGTCGACCCCGTCCAGCAACCCTGCGATCAGCCCGCGCGCCTCCGAGTCCAGCGTGTCGTCGGGCTCGTCGAGCAGCAGCAGCCGGGGCCGGACCAGGGCCGCGCGGGCCAGGAGCAGCCGGCGCGACTCGCCCGACGAGAGGTTGCGCCCGGCCTCGGCCACCCGGCCGTCGAGCCCCCCGAGGCGGGCGAGCACGCCCTCGAGGCCGAATTCCCGCGCCCGCGCCAGCACCTCGTCGTCCTGCGGGCGGCGCACGGCGCCCAGCGTCAGCGCGCGGCGCAGGCTGCCCGCCAGGATCGGCGCGCGCGGGCCGACAAACCCGATCAGGCGGCGCCGCTCCGCCGCGGACAGGGCGCGGACGTCGCGCCCGCCCAGCGTGACGCGCCCCTCGCCCGGGTCCTCCAGCCCGGCGGCGAGGGCGAGGAGCGTCGACTTGCCGGACCCGTTCGGGCCCGTGATCGCGACGCGCGCGCCGGCGGGCACCGTCACGTCGAGCCGGCCGAGCGGGCCGGCGCGCCGGACGCGCAGGCGCAGGGGATGCGGCGCGGAGGCGAGGCGCCCGCCGCGCGCGGCGCGCCGCCGGGGGCGCGCCGGAGGCGGCTCGTCCAGGATGCGCTCGACGGCGGCGCGCGCGGCCAGCCAGGCGCGCCGGCGGTCCCAGACCCCGGCGAGATCGCGCACGGGCTGGATCATCAGCGCCAGCGCGGCGAGCGCGCCGGCGGCATCCGGGCCCGGCACGCCCTCGCGAAGGGCGACGGCGAGCAGGAGCGCGGCGGCGAGGCCCGAGGCCGCATCGGGGATCGCGCGCATCGTCCCTCGTCCGCGGGCGCGCGCGGCCGCCGCGGGCTCGAGCTGGCGGGCCCGGCGCTCCAGAAGCTCCGTCTCGCGCCGCATGCGGCCCATCAGACGCAGCTCGGGCGCCTGGGCGGCCCGCTCGCTCATCTCCGCCGCCAGCCGGGCGTTGCGCCGGCGCAGGCGGCCATGCGCCCGCCCCAGCCGCGGCCCGAGCCAGGCCATCAGGCCGAGCGCCGCCGCCACGGGGGCCGCCCCCGCCAGCGCCAGGCGCGGATCCAGCGCGAACAGGGCCGCCGCGGCCGCGGGCACGACGATGGCCGCGGTGATCAGGCGCGCCACGCCCAGCCCGACCCAGCCGCGGATCGCCGCGAGATCGCCCACGAAGCGCATGGACAGCGATCCCGCCCGCCGCCGCGCCACCTGCCGCGCCGAGAGCCGGCCGAGATGCCGGAACAGCCGGAGCCGCAGGGCGGCCGCGTAGCGCTGGCCCGCGCGCTCGGCCGTCACGCGCTCGCCGACGCGGAACAGGCCCGTCGCCGCGCCCGCGAGCCCCAGCGCGGCGAGCGCGGGCGCGGCGTCGGCCAGCGAGGCGCCCGGCGCGCGCAGGAGCGCGAACAGGTCTCGCGTGGCGAAGGCCGCCGCCGCGGCGGCCGCCGCCTGGCCGAGGGCGAGGGCCGCCACCGCCGCGACGAGCCGCCCGCGGCCCCCGGCGGCGATCAACGGAAGGCGGCTCACGCCGCCGGCTCCGCCGCCGCGGGCGCCGCCCTGGCGGGCTGGGGCGACGGACGGGCGGCGGCCAGGATGCGCTCGACGAGCGCGCCGGCCGCGGCCGGGTCGCAGAGCGTCTCGCGCGTCAGCACCGGCAGGCCGGCGGCCGCCTCGGCCTCCGCGGTCGCGAGGGGGGAGCGGCTCAGCATGCCGGTCAGCGCGGCGGGGCGCAGGCCCAGCGCGGCCAGCGCCTCGGCGCCGCCGACGGCCGCGAGCGCATCGGGCGCGGCGAAGATCGCGCCGGCGAGCGACTCGCGCAGGTCGCGCCGGCGCAGGAGGCCCGCGGTCTCCGCCTGCAGCACGCCGTCGGCGAACTCGATGAGCGCGACGTCGCAGCCCTGCGCGGCGGCGTCCGCCAGAAGCGCGTCGAGCCCGCGCGCGATGCGCTCCAGCGGCTGCAGCCAGGTGGAGGCCATGCCCGCGTCGGTGAAATCCGCGACATGGGCGGCGGAGGCGTCGCGATAGGCGTTGAGGTCGCCCGCCGCCCCCGTGCCGGTGGCCTTGAGGACCGAGACGCGCCGGCCCCCGCGCGACAGCCCGTGGGCCAGCGCCGCTGCCGCGGTCGTCTTGCCCGCATTCATGGCCGCCCCCAGCACCGCGATCGCCGGGATGGCGGGGCGGTTCCGGGCGGGCGGCAGCGCGTAGCGCGCGAGGTCGAGCGTGGCGCCCTGCGCGTCGGCCAGCAGGCCCAGCGGGGCCACGCGCGTCGGCTGGCCCATCCGCGCGTGCCGCCGGCGCACCCGCCCCAGAACGCCGCCGCCGGCCAGCATGTCGGCGCCCTCGGGGTCGATCTCCGCCACGCCCTCGAATTGATCTGTGGCATAGCGCGCCCCGCAGGGCATCACGATCAGGTCGCCGGGATAGAGCCGGGCGTAGCGGCCCGAGGGAAGCTGCACCTTCTCGTGGCGCCCGATCCTCTCGACCCGGGCCAGCACGAGGTCGCCCGAGCGCGCCGCCTGCGGGCGGGGGACCAGGCGGCGGGCGTCGTCGCGCGCCACGCGGCGGGTGGTGAAGGCCCATTTCGCCGCGCCCAGCGCCGCGGGGTCCAGGGGCAGGCTGTCGGTCATGGTCTGCAGGTCCTTTCCGGCGGTTGCGGTCATGCGCCTCCCTCCTCCTCGGGCGGCAGGATACGGTCGAGCCCGCCCGCCCGCAGGCAGGTCTGGAAGTCATGCCCGGCGCCGGGCAGGACATGCAGGCGCGCGCGCGCGGGCAGGCCCCGCGCGGCGGCGGCCGCGGCCAGCGCGTCCCGCCAGCGCCGCGCCCGCTCGACGCGGTCCCGGCCCTGCTGGGCGTCGAGAGCGGCGGAGCTGCGCAGGGTCTCGTCGGCCTCGCGATCCTCCGAGCCCACGCAGATCTCGATGGGCAGCCGCAGGAACGTCTCCAGGCGCGCGGCCATTCGCGCGCCCCAGTCCTCGCCCCGCTTCCGGGGCGCGGCGAGGCCGTAGGGGAAGGGCGCCTCGTCGGGGAAGGTGTACCAGCCGGCCGAGATGACGGTCAGGCGCGAGACGAGCTGCGGGTGCAGCATGGCGAAGCGGTGCGCGAACTGGGCGCCCCCGGAATAGCCCGCCAGCGCGATCCGCCCCCCCGGCGGCAGGCCGGCCAGACGCAGGGTCCGCAGAAGATCGATCAGGGCGAGGTCGGCCCGGCCGCGGGCCACGGCGCGCTGGTAGGCGGGCCACCGTCCGGCCTCGAAGACCGGGGCGACGACGGCGCGCCCCTGCCTGGCCGCCGTCCCGGCCAGCGCCTGCGCCTGGGCGAAGCCGTCCCGGCCGATCCCGTGCACGGCCACCAGCGGCTCGGCCCCCGGCGCCGGACGCGGCGGCAGGGCCAGCCAGGCCGACAGCCCCGTCTCGCCGCGCCCTTCCAGGAAGCGGAGGCCGGTCGCGCCCGGCCCTCCGGCGCAGCGCCCCGCAAGGCCGCCCGCGCGGGGCGACGCGGGGGACGGCGGCCCCTCGAGGGGGCCGGTCTCCGCAACCTCGAACATGCGCGGCTCCTCGACGCTGTCATCCGCCCAACGCTCAGGCCCTTCGGCGGCCGGGCGGGCCGGCTCGCGCGTCATGGCCGACGCACCCAGGCCTCTTCCACGCCGTCCTCCGGGTGGACCTGCCTGTAGGCGACGGGCCCTTCCGCCGGGGAATACCATGTGGTGCGCCGCCGCTTGCCGTCGGAGCAGACGACGACCCAGGCGGGCGCGGGCTCGGCGCCCTCGCGCAGCACGGCCTCGGCGCCGGTCACCTCGCACTCGGTCACGCGCGCCTGCTCCCGCCCGGTGTGGGAGACGACCTCGCGCGCGTAGCGGCCGGTCGCCCCGGCCTGCAGCGGGTAGAGGGGGTCCAGCTCCCGCGTGCGGCCCGAGGCGGCGCGCCAGTTGCTGGAGTCCCCGCAGTCGCGCCAGCTGTCGGAGGGCGCGAACCAGTCCAGACGGGTCCAGACGCAGCCGTTCTCCTGCCGTCCGCGGATGCCCTCGCCGTCGGGGTCGGGCCGGATCTCGACATGGCGCTCCTGTCCGTCAACCAGGCTCGTCATGGTCATGGAGGTCAGGAAGCGGTCGCCGGGCCGGGCGGCGGGCGCCGGCGGCTGCGCCAGGGGCCGGGTCTCGGGCGCGGCGCCCTCGAACAGGGCGGCCAGGCGCGCGAAGGGCGCCGCGGGCCCGTCGGTCGCGGCGCATCCGGCCAGCGGCAGGGCGAGAAGGGCGAGGGCGGTGCGTCTCATGTCGGCGTCTCCCGTCTTGCGGCCCCGACCGGCCGGGGCGTCGCGGGGACAACGACAGGGAGCGCGGCTTATTCCGGGGCCCCGCAGTTTTTTTTGCCCGAGGCGACTCACCAGCAGCGCCGCCAGGGGGCCTGAAGCAGGCCGAAGCCGTAGACCTCGTCGCGGCCGGGCGCGCCGAGATCGCGCGCCGTCCGCTGCAGGAGCCGGCGGGCGGCGGCGGCGTCGCCCCGCGTCTCGGCCCGCGCGCGCAGCATGGCGGCGGCGGCGAAGGGCACGGCGAAGCTGCTGCCGGACCAGGTCCGCGGGGCGCCGTCGGCGGCGGGGGCGACCACCCCCACGCCCGGCGCGGCGATCTCGACATAGTCGCCCCGGGTGCCGTTGCGGTAGGGCCTCAGCCGGCCGTCCACCGCCGCCACGGCCATCACCTCCGGCCAGGCCGCCGGGTAAGCCGGCGCGCCCCCCGGCCCGCCATTGCCCGCCGCCGCCACCAGGTTGACGCGCTGCGCCGCCCGCCGCACGGCGAAGCGCAGAGCCTCGTTGGGCGGCCCCTGAAGGCTCAGCGCCACGACCCGCGCGCGGCGCTGCACGGCCCAGTCGATCCCGCGCAGAACCGCCACGGCGTCCGCCCGCGCGCCGCCGCGATGGCTGCGGAACACCGAGGCTGCCAGCAGCCGCGCCCCGGGGGCCAGCGGGCGGAGGCCCTGCGCGACCTCCCCGACCAGGAGCGCGGCAAGGGCCGCGCCGTGCCCGGTTTCCGCCTCCGTCGTCCGCGGCGGCAGGAAGCTGCGCGCCTCCACCGAGGCGCCGCGCAGGGCCGGGTGGCTCGGGTCCACGGCAGTGTCCACCAGCGCCACCGGCGCCCCCCGCCCGCAGGCGTCGGGGGCCAGCGCCGCCATCCCCGCAAGCTCGGCGCCCCAGCAGTCGGCCTCGCCGCATTGCCCGCCGCCCGGGTCGTAGAGGTGGTTGGACTCGAAGACCACGCCGGGCGCCGTCCGCCGCGCGAGCGCGAGCGCCTGCTCGACGTTCAGGCCGAAGGGGACGGCGAGGCGGACGACGGCGGCGTCGAGCCCCGCCAGCGGGTCGGCGGACAGCGTCGTGAAGCCGGCCACGGCAAGCTCCGCGCGCAGGCCGGGGGACAGCCGCGGCCGGACCAGCGCAACGATCTCGTCCTCCAGCCGGTCCGGCCCGCCGCCGTCCCCGGCGGCGGAAGCGGCCCGGTCGTCTTCTTCTTCGTCGTCGTCCCGGTCGTCGTCGTCCCGGTCGTCGTCATCATCCCGGTCGTCGTCGGATTCGTCGTCGGCGTCATCATCGCCCCCGTCATCATCCCCCCTGTCATCGTCGCCCCCGTCATCATCGCCCCCGTCGTCACCGTCGTCGCCGCCATCATCGCCGTCATCACCGTCCCCGTCGCTGTCGCCGTCCCCATCACCGTCCCCGTCCCCATCACCGTCCCCGTCCCCGTCCCCGTCGCCGCCGTCTCCATCGCCGCCGTCCCCGTCTCCATCGCCGCCATCCCCGTCTCCGCCGTCATCGGCCAGGGCCGCCGGAACCGGCGCGAACCACGCGGCGTCCGGCCCGCGGGGCGCGGACAGGAGCGCGAGCAGCAGCGCAACAGGAAGGATCGCGAGGAAGGGTCGCATGCCGGGCCTCCGTGAACGCGGACCAGGAACCGGAGAACGCGGGCTCGCCGGCGGAAATTCCCCTTCCGCGGAATAAATGTCGCCGAGGCCCGTTCTCATCGCAACTCGGGGGCCTTAAAGGGAACGGATGCATGACGAAGTCACAGCGCAGATCGCCCGCATGGCGCCGCGCCTGCGCCGCTTCGCCTGGGCGCTCTGCGGCGACCGGGACGAGGCCGACGACCTCGTGCAGGCCGCCTGCCTCAAGGCCCTGTCGCGGCTGCATCAGTTCCGGCCGGGCACGCGGCTGGACGGGTGGATGTTCCGCATCGTGCAGACCACCCACCTGGACGAGGTGCGCCGCCGCCGCCGCGCGGGCGTCCCGGCCGGCGAGGAGGCGCTGGAGCGGCTCTCCGACCACGGCCAAGCCACGGGCCGGGCGGAGGACCGCATGACCCTCGCCCGCGTGCGGGGCGCGATGAGCGAGCTGCCGGCGGAGCAGCGCGCCGTCCTCGCCCTCGTGGCGATCGAGGGGCTGGCCTACCGGGAGGCGGCGGAGGTGCTCGGCATCCCGGTGGGCACCGTGATGAGCCGGCTCGCCCGCGCCCGCGCGCGGCTGGCGCCGCTGGCAAGGGAGGACGCGCCATGACCCGCGACTGGACGGACGAGGAGCTGGGCGCCCTGGCCGACGGGGAGCTCGCGCCCGAGCGCGAGGCCGAGCTGCGCCGCGCGATGGAGGCCGACCCGGCCCTGCGCCGCCGCCTGGACGAGATCGCGGGCGCCGACGCGCTGCTGCGCGAGGCCTTCGCGGCCCCGATGTCCGAGCCGGTTCCGCCGGAGCTGACGGCCGCGCTCTCGGCCGGAGCCGGCGAGCCGCCGCCCCTGCCCCGCCGCGCGCCGCCCCCGCGCGGACGCGCGCCGCACTGGCCGGCGCTCGCCGCCGCCGCCTCCGTGGCCCTTATCGTCGGCTTCGGCGCCGGCTGGCTCTTTTCGCCCGAGCGGGACCGCCTGATCGCCGGACCGGGCGAGGCGCCGGTCGGCGGGCCGCTCCACCTGGCGCTGGAGACGGCGCCCAGCGGGCTCCTCGTCGAGGACGGGCTGCGTCCTCTGCTCACCTTCCGCGACGCCGCCGGCCGCATCTGCCGCGAGTTCGAGACCGCGCCCGGGGCCGAGGCCGCGCCCGCCGCCGGCGTCGCCTGCCGCACGCCCGAGGGCCGCTGGCGCGTGGAGGCGCTCGCCGCCCTGCCGGAAGAGGGCGCTTCGCCGGACGCCTACGCAACGGCCTCCGGCCCGACCGCCTCCGGCGCCATCGAGGCGACGCTGGACGCCCTGGGCGCCGGCCCGCCGCTCGATCCCGAAACCGAGCGATCGCTGATCGGCAGGGGCTGGCGAGAGTGAACCGGAGCTCCGGCTCCCTCTGACGCCTGAGCCGGGCACGGAGGGCGATGACCCGGATGGCGACCCCGCCCGTGGACGCCACCCGGAATCCGGCTCCGCCCGCTGCGCCGAACAAACCTCGACATTTCAGGATCTTGCGCCATCCCCGCACTAAATCCCGCGGCCGGTCGCGGAGTCCGCCCGGAAGCCGCTCCGGACCCTCCGACGGCGTCCGGCCGCGGAACGCACCCCGCCCCTCGACAACCAGGAGATCGCCCGCATGCCGCTCGCCGTGGCTCGCAACGCTCCGGCGCATCTGCTAGCCGCCCCCGCAGGGGCCTCCAGCGGGGTCGTGGATGAGCATGCAGTCGCAGATCGAGCCGAAGGACGTCTCCCGCGGGATCCTGACGATCTGCGCGGGCGTGGCGTTCCTGGTGCTCAACGACGCGATCGCCAAGCTGCTCACGGAGCGGTACGAGCCGATCCAGATCATCTTCCTGCGCAACCTGATCGCGGTCCCGATGATCGCCTCGGTCGTGCTGGCGCTGCGGGGGCCGCGGGCGCTGCGGACGCGGCATCCGGGGCTGCACGCGCTGCGCGGGCTGCTGATGCTGCTTGGCGCCTGGCTCTACTTCACCAGCCTGAGCTTTCTGCCCCTGGCGGAGGCGACGGCGCTGATCTTCGCGGCCCCGATCTTCATCACCGCCCTGTCGGTTCCGTTGCTCGGCGAAGCGGTCGGTTGGCGGCGCTGGGGCGCGGTCATTCTCGGCTTCATCGGGGTGCTGATCGTGGTGCAGCCGGGCGGCTCGGCGTTCCAGCCGGCCTCGCTGCTGCCGGTGGGGGCGGCGTTCCTCTACTCGCTCTTCATGATCAGCGCCCGCTGGATCGGTCCGGGCGAGGGGATGTGGACGATGATGCTGTTCGTGGTCCTGTTCCCGATGATCTACGCCGCGCCCTTCGCGCTGTGGACGTGGTCGCCGGTGCAGGCGGAGGACCTCTGGCTCTTCGTCGCCATCGCGATCTGCGGGAGCCTCGGCATCACGCTGATCGGGCAGGCGTTCCGGCTGGCGCCGGCGGCGGTGGTCGCGCCGTTCGACTACACGTCCCTGGTCTGGGCGACGGCGCTCGGCTGGCTGATCTGGGGCGACGTGCCGGTGTTCCGGACCATCGTCGGCGCGCTGGTGATCGTGGCGAGCGGCATCATCATCGTGCTGCGGGAGGCCGCCCGGGCGAAGTGAGCCGGCGGCGCAGGGGCGGAGGGCTGGCGGCAGACCGCCCGCTTCTCGCTGGCGGCGGCCTCCTCCGGACCGAGGCCGCCGGCGCCAGCGCGGGGCGGCGGCCCGATTCGATCCTGATAAGCAATTCTCCGGATCGGGATGGCGGCGGCCGGGCGCCTGCCGAGATCCGCAGGAAGCCTGTTTTCCAAGGAAAATCCGGAGCCTGCGGCCCTCCGGCGGAGCGGCCCTCAAGCTCCCTTCGCATTGGCGGGATGCCCGTGATATCGTGCTCATTCTGGGTTCAGAGGATGAGCGCCATACTCTGAACTGGCTGCGCGAAAGAGCATACAGCGTCAGTCTTTCGCGACTAAGCGCGTTGTGAAATTCCGTGAGTGACCGTGGGGATCCGTCTCAGGAGGGTTTGTGACGTGATTACGAAGTATCTTTCCGCAGGACTCGCCGCCGCTTCGGCAGGCCTGTTCGCAACGGCGAGCCATGCGCTCGTCATCGACACCTACGACACCGAGCAGACCGTCCAGCATGTGAACGGGGTCGGCGAGGATCAGGAGAACGAAGTCTTCGCTCCTGAGGCGCTGGGCGACTACCGGCACCTCTACGCGGAGAACAAGACTGGCACCGACGACGGCACGTTGCTCTCGGTGAACGGCGGGGTGCTGAATTTCTCGAACTCCAACGTCAGCGCCGGCATCGGGTACATCACCTATGATGGCGCGGGCGGGTTTGATGGACCCGGCGGGGCCCCTGTGCAGTTCGGAACCAAGCTGGCGGACTTCCTGGTGGGGCCGGAGCCCTTCATGGACTTCAACGTGGACAGCTACGAGGCCAACCTCGACGTCCAGATCCGGGTGTGGGACACCACTGGCAACGTGATGTTCTACACGGAGATCCTGCCGCCGGCCGGCGCATTCGAGCCTGCGCTGCCTCTCGACGATTTCTCGCTCGAATCGGGCGGAAGCTTCGATTGGTCGAGCGTGGGTGCGGTGCAGTTCCGCGTCGAGTCGGAGGTGACCACCGGCGGCTATGACGGCTCGATCAGCGACGTCACCGTGAACGCGATCCCGCTTCCGGCGAGCGCTCTGGCGCTGGTCGGCGGTCTCGGGGGCATTGCCGCGCTGCGGCGTCGCCGCAAGTCCTGAACGGCGCGCCTCTGGCGCGCGGCTGAAGGGCCGGGGAGTCCGCTCCCCGGCCCTTTCGCGTTTCATGGCCGCCGCGGCCCTCATTCCGCTGCGACCACTGGACCGGCGGACGGAACCGCCAGGCGCGCTTGGCGGCGTCGGGCGTGGCGCACCGCGGCGAAGCGGCCGAACGCAAGATCGTCGATGCGCTCCCCGTACCACTGCGGCTCCGAGGGCTCGAACCCGTGCCGGGCGGCGAGCGCGCGCATGTGATCGGCGTCCTCGAGCGGAAGGCTCGCGCCGATGCTGTAGTCCCGCGTCTCGCGGGCCAGGGCCAGCAGCATCGTCTCGCCCAGGCAGCCCCAGCACTGATCTTCGGGAAGGGTCCGGAACGGCCCGAGATCGATGGCCGAGGGCGGCCGCACCACGCCGCCGTCGAACACGAGCACGCCGGACCCGCGCAGATCGGCATGCGCGACATTGGGCGGCCGCGCCACGTCGCAGACAAGCGCGCCCTCGCGCAGCTCCCGCGGATCGACGAGGGTGACTTCGGAGCTGGTGGCCACGAGGACCACATCCGCCCGCGACAGCGCCTCGCGCAGGTTCACGCTGCACTCGAGCGGCGCGCGCTGGCCGCGATCGGCGTAGTGCAGCGAGAACCGCTCATGGAGGCCCTTGGCGTCCCGCGGGGCCTCAAGCCCCATCCGGCGCAGCGTCTCGCGCGCCTCGAGACGCAGCATCCCCGGCGGGCCGCCCGCATCGCAGGCGTCGTCGTCGGCCAGGGTCGCCAGCGCCTCGTCCGCCACCTTGGACAGCAGGCGAGGGGCGAAGGCGTTGGCCTGGTTGCCCACCAGAGTGAGCCGCCCGGCCCGCCGCGCCAGCATGAGGGCGCCGAGCCGGCCGATGGCGCCCGAAGCGCCGACGACCGCCACATGCGCGTCCTCCAGGTCCAGCCCGACGCGCGCGGCCGTGCGCTCGATGGCCTCGACCGCCGCCACCGTGGTCAGGGTGTTGCCGCTGGTGATCGGCACGCCCCGCCCGGTGGCCGAGCTGCCGCCCCGGGTGACGATGGAGGTGAAGGCGCCCAGGCCCAGACGGGAGGCGCCATATTCCCGCGCCATGTCCACCGCCTCCTTCACCATGCCGGCGGCGGCGTGGCGGCCCTTGCCCATCATGTCGCCCGTCAGCATCGGCACCGACATGATCATGCCCTCGGCCGTCGCGCCGGTGCGCGAGGTCACCTGAGGCACCGGGCGCGCGAAGCCCGGGCCGAGATTCTTGATCCATTCGCGCCAGGCGCCGAGTTCGCGGGCGTCGAGGTTGCGGAAGGAGGGATCGGAGCGGAACAGGTCCTCCTCCTCCGTGTAGTGGATCAGGAAGGCGAAGCGCCCGGCCTCGGGCGGGTCGAGGCGCCGCGGCGCGGCGTCGGCCGGCTTGCCCTCGGGCGCGGTCAGCGGCGCCCTGTCCTCGGCCACCAGGTGGCGGACCAGCCCGGCGTAGTCCCGGCGCTGCAGCAGCCCGCAGGCCGCGTCGAGGGCGGCCAGGAGCCGCTCGATCTCCGCCATCCCGGCGACGAGCGGCGGCTGAAGCCGCAGCACGCAGGAACTGTTGAAGAGCGGCGCCGTCAGCACCCTCTGCACGTTGAAGAGGTAGGAGCTGATCAGCGCCGTGGCCCCGCCGTTGAGACTGGCGAAGGCCATGGTCGCCGAGTCGCGCCCGAACTCGAACCCGTGGAACTCCAGCCCGGCGAGGTAGCCGCGGCCGCGGACCTCCCGGATGACCTCGGGATAGGCCCGCTGCAGGGCCTCGAGCCCCTGGCGAAGCCGGCGCCCGTTCTCCGCGACCCGGCGCACCAGGGCGCGGTCGTCCTCCAGCAGCAGGTCGAGGGCCGCGTTGGCGGCGGCGCAGGCGAGGTTGTTGTTGGCGAAGGTGGAGCTGTGAAGCCGACCGAAGCGGTCGTCCCAGGCTTCCGGGGTCGCGATGCAGGCCGCGATCGGCATCAGCCCCCCGCCCAGCGCCTTGGCGAGCAGGAGGAGATCCGGCGTCTCCTCCCCCGCGGCGCAGGCGAACAGGTCCCCCGTCCGGCCGAGGCCGGTCTGGATCTCGTCCGCGACGCTGAGCACGCCGTGCTTGCGGCAGAGCGCGATGGCCGCGTCCAGATAGCCGTCCGGCGGGCAGATGATCCCGCCCTCGCCCTGGATCGGCTCGAAAACGAAGGCTGCGATGCGGTGGCCGTCGGCCTCCAGCTTCGCCTCCAGCGCCGCAAGGTCGCCGTAGGGTATGTACTCGAAGCCCGGCGCGGGCGCCGCGAAATCCTTCTGGTACATCGGCTTCCCGGTCGCCGAGAGGGCGCCGAGGGTCTTGCCGTGGAAGCCGTTGGACGTGGACAGGATCACGTCGCGGCCGGTGCGCACCCGCGCGAGCTTGATCGCGGCTTCCACCGCCTCCGCGCCGCTGTTGGCGAAGGTGGTGATCGACAGGTCGCCGGGCGTGATCTCGGCCAGCCGCTCGGCCAGGCGCTCGGCCTCGAGCGCCCGGAGCGGCTGCAGCATCGCGGGCAGACCGGTGTCGCGGACGCCGGCGATGGCGTCCCAGATTCGGGGCGGGTTGTGACCGAAGGGAAGAGCGCCGTACTGCGCGAGGCAGTCGAGATGCTCCCGACCATCCGAATCGACAAGGCGGCAGCCGTCGCCTTCGACGATGGCTGCGTCGAGCGCGAACGTCTCCAGGAGCCGGGCGCGAGCAGGATTCACATTGTACATACGCAACTCCTTCAGCGCGTTTCCGAGCCTAACGCAACAATACATTGCCCGGAACGTCGATTGCTGACCGCGTTGGACGTCGACCCCTTTTTTCCCGACGACAGGTTAAGGTTGAGCGTGGCCTTGGGGAGAGGCTCACAGTTGCTTCGACTCATGAAAGTAGCATTAATCCCGCGGTCAGGGAAGCGCTCTTTCAGCCTCCATTCATCCCGAACTCCAGACGTCTGGAACCCGAGAGGTTTTCACCCGGCGCGTTCGAGAGCGCGCATCGCCCAGTTCGCGCCCCGTCCGCAAACGGGCCCGGAACAGGGAGACGCCGTTCACAACTGACGTCGACGTTGAGGCGACTCCGGTTCGCTGTCACCGCGACCTTTCGTTGCGCCGACCGCTCGGCCGCGACCTGACGCGGGGTCCGCGGCAGGCGAAAGGCGCCGCTCCGGGAATGCGTCCGCAGGACCCCGCCGCGGCGTCGCGGACGGTGTCGGGCCAGGCGGCCACGGTCTCCGCCCCGGCGGCGAGAATCGCGGAAGCCTCCCATGCGGGCGTACCAATACCGTTGGCGATCTCCTCCGTCTCGCTCTCGGCGGAGGTGGATCCGTTCAGCGGGAGAGAGCCGTTCGGCGCGCGGCCCCCTCGATCGGGCCGCGGCGACCGCCGTCGGACGCCCGCCCCGATGGCTGACAAGTGGGGCGCCCCGCAGGGCCCTAGCGCATCCGGAACAACTCCTGGTGGAAGCGGCGCGCCACCGGCACGCCGTGCGCGGCCATGTCCTTGCGGATCGCGGCGCCAAAGCCCTCGGGGCCGCAGAACCAGATGCTCGCGTCGCGCCAGTCCGGCACGGTCGCGCGGATCCGGTCGCCGGTCAGCTGGCCGTCGCGGGCGTCGATCATCAGATGCAGCGTCACCCCCGACGCCTCGGCATCGGCGCGAAGCCGGGTCAGCGCCACGACGATCAGCGCGACAGCCGCGTAGAAGGCCCATTCGCCCACCTCCTCGGCGGTTCCGCGATAGCCGGAAAGGAAGGCGGCGACCGGATCCTCGATCGTCGCCCGCGGGCCACGCTGAGGGCGTTCCACCAGGCCCCAGCCGACCGCCCATTTCGGCGCCTCGACCGAGAGCCAGTGGCTGATGGCCAGGACAAGGCCCCCGATGCCCAGCCATTTGTGCAACCGGTAAACCTTGTCCAGCCCGCCCAGCCAGCGTTCCGGCCAGCGCGGGCGCAACGACAGGATCACCGCGAGGCTCATCGCCGCAAAGGCCAGAAGCCCGCTTTATTGCAGCATGAACGACCGCAGCGCGAACAGACCCTGCGCCGCGAAAACGTCGGGCGCGGCCGCCAGCCACAGGCCGGACAGCGCAACAAGACCGCCCCAGAACACCAGCTTTATGCGAAACATCTTTTCTCTCCGAACCGGCAAGCCTGCCCGGTCGCGCATGCCGAGCCGTTCGTCATGCGCCTCGCGCCCCGGGCGCCAGCTTCCGTCATCGGACCTGGCGCCCGCGCGCTCGTGTTGCGACCCCGCCGGACCGCTGGCCGCATGGCGCTTCTGGCGGATCGGCCTTGCAGGCTCAATCCCCGCCGCTGCATCGCAGCACGAAGGGCCGCGGCGGCGGAGACGATCATCCTGCCCCATGCGGGACGCGTCCCGCTGGCGACCCTGCTTGCGCCGGACATCCTCGTGAAGGTCCTGGAGAGACAGCAGGGGCGGGACGGGACGCTGCACGACAACGAAGGCCCCGCGCCGAGGCCTGTCGCCCACGTCTCCCTGACGGGCGAACCTCACCCCACGATCCCGGTCGCCCGTGGATGAGCGAAAGGGGGCCGGTCCAGCGGCCGGGAGCCGGCCCGGCTCGAGGCCATCGCCGTGACGCCGTCGGTCCTTCGCCCGGCGCTCAGATCACCCCCAGCATCCGCATCGCTTCGGCGACGCGCACGAAGCCGGCGATATTGGCGCCCAAGACGTAATCGCCGGGGGCGCCGTATTCGTCGGCGGTCCCGGCGCAGCGGTCATGGATGCTCTGCATGATCTGCGCCAGGCGTTGCTCCGTCTGGGCGAAGCTCCAGCGGTCGCGGCTGGCATTCTGCTGCATCTCCAGCGCCGAGGTCGCCACGCCCCCCGCATTCGCCGCCTTGCCCGGCCCGAACAGGATGCCGGCCTCGCGCAGGATGCGGATCGCCTCCGGGGTGCAGGGCATGTTGGCGCCTTCGCCCACCGCCTGCACGCCGTTCTTGACCAGGGTCCTGGCGTCCTTGCCCGAAAGCTCGTTCTGGGTGGCCGAGGGCATCGCCACGTCGCAGGGCAGATCCCAGATCGACCCTTTGCCGACCGGCACGAAATGCACGTCCTCGCCCCGCCGTTTCGCATATTCCGCGATGCGTTCGCGGCGGACAGTCTTGATCTCCTGCAGAAGCGGCAGGTCGATTCCGGCCTCGTCGATGACGTATCCGCTGGAGTCTGAGCAGGCGATGACGTTGCCGCCAAAGGACTGCACCTTTTCGATGGTGTGGATCGCCACGTTGCCCGAGCCCGACACCACCACGCGCTTGCCGTCGAACCCGGTGTTCCGCGTCTCCAGCATCGCCTTGGTGAAATAGGCGTTGCCGAAGCCCGTGGCCTCGGTGCGCGCGCGCGACCCGCCATAGGTGATCGCCTTGCCGGTCAGCACGCCGGCCTCGTAGCGGTTGGTCAGCCGCTTGTACTGGCCGAACAGATAGCCGATCTCCCGCCCGCCGACGCCGACATCGCCCGCCGGCACGTCGGTCTGTTCGCCCAGATGGCGGTAGAGCTCCGTCATCAGGGACTGGCAGAAGCGCATGATCTCGCCGTCGGATTTGCCCTTGGGGTCGAAATCCGTGCCGCCCTTGCCGCCGCCGATCGGCAGACCGGTGAGCGCGTTCTTGAAGACCTGCTCGAAGCCAAGGAACTTGATGATCCCGAGATTGACCGACGGGTGGAACCGCATCCCGCCCTTGTAGGGGCCGAGGGCGGAACTGAACTGGACGCGGAAGCCGCGATTGATCTGGACCTGGCCCTTGTCGTCCACCCACGGAATGCGGAAGATGATCTGGCGCTCGGGCTCGCAGATGCGTTCGATCAGCGCCTGTTCCAGATAGTCGGGATGCTTGGCGACGACACGGCCGAGGCTTTCCATCACCTCGTGCACCGCCTGGTGAAACTCGGGCTCGCCGGCGTTCCGCCGCATGACTTCAGCAAGGATCGGCTGAAGTTTTTCGTCGATATGCTTCATGTTACTTCTTTTTTGGCTGGAGAGTTCTCTCCAGGCGGTGAGTTCTTCGGCAGCGCCGACGGCGCCCGCCTCTTTCGCCGATGGCGTATTTCATCTTCGAAAGCCGGGCAAGCCGATCCCGGTCGGGATGGGATCGAGCGGGATGCCATGGGGAGCATCCGCCGCCGATGCCCAAACAGCCGGCTTTCCCCGCCCTGCGCGGCGCCATGAACAGGACGGTGACGCGGCGCCAGCAGCTCCCGGCGGGACGGCCGCCGGCCTTTCGTCCCCGGCGACAACTCGGCGCCGGACCCGGACCGGCGGGCGACTCCTGTCCCACCTCGTCGGCCGCCGCTGCGAGCGCGCCTCCATCGTCGTGACGACGAACCCCGCCTTCGGCGAGCGCCCCCCGGTCCCTGCGGCGCCGGGATGACCACTGCGCTCATCGACCGCCTTACACTCCGCTGCGACATCGTCGAAACGGGCGACGAGAGCGTGCGCTTCAGGACTCGGGAAGGACCGCAGCCCCGCTGCCCGTGCGCGCAGGAAAGGGGGGCGTTCCTGACGCCTGCATGGAACGCGCCCTTCGGGGTGGACAGGATCACGCGGCGTTCTTGACAGTGGTGCGAACGTTGCGGTCCTCGAACTGCGCGGGGCAAAGACAGCCCGGCGCATGCGCATTGTCTGCAGGCCTGCTGCGCGACGTCCGCAATTTGCGAACAGAAGGAAAGGAAGACATGAAAACACTCGCGCGACTGGCCTCCGTACTGTGTGCGATAAACGCATTGGTCGGCACGGTGTTCTCATGGCTCGCGCTCGGGATCGTACTGATCTGCTTCACGGTCGTGGTGCAGCGGTATGTCTTCTCGGTGAGCTATCTCTGGATGCAGGATCTCTATGTCTGGCTCAACGGCGCGATGTTCACGGCCGTCGCCGGCTTCGCCCTGCTGCGCGATCAGCACGTAAGGGTCGACATCTTTTACAGACCGGCAAGTTCACGTCGCAAGGCGCTGGTGGATCTGGTCGGGGTCATCTTCTTTCTTTCGCCGTTCGTCTGGGTGGTCTCGACCTATTCGCTGCCCTTCGTGAGCCGGTCTTGGAACTATCTTGAGGGCTCGGCCAATGTCGGCGGCATGCCCGGCCTGTACATCCTGAAATCCTTCATCCTGGTGTTCGCGGCGCTGCTCGCGCTTCAGGGCCTTGCCATGGCGTTGCGCTCGATCCTCATCCTGGGCGGACGCGAAGACCTCGTTCCCGAACGCATCAGATACTCGCAGAACACTGAAAACACGGAGGTCGGGGTCTGATGGATCCGGTGCTCATCGGAGAGATTCTCTCCGGCCTCATGTTCTTCGGCATCATCGGGTTCCTGCTCATGGGGTTCCCGGTCGCCTTCACTCTGGCCGGCGTTTCGCTGCTCTTCGCGCTTGTCGGCATGTCGTTCGGGGTCTTCGACCCGTCGAACTTCGGTTCCCTGCCCAACCGCTACATCGGCTACATGACCAACGAGGTCCTGGTCGCGGTGCCGCTGTTCATCTTCATGGGCGTCATGCTGGAACGCTCGCAGATAGCGGAGCAGCTCCTGCTGACCATGGGCAAGCTGTTCGGGAACATGCGGGGCGGTCTGGCCATTTCCGTCGTCGTCGTCGGCGCGATGCTCGCCGCGTCCACCGGCGTCGTCGGCGCGACCGTGGTGACGATGGGGCTGATTTCCCTGCCAGCGATGCTGCGGGCGGGATATGACCCGCGGCTTGCGGCGGGGGCGATCTGCACCTCGGGAACCCTCGGGCAGATCATTCCGCCCTCGACGGTGCTCATCTTCATGGGGGACATGCTGTCGGGCATCAACAGCCAGGTGCAGATGGCCAAGGGCAATTTCGCGCCCACCCCCGTCTCGGTCGGGGACCTTTTCGCCGGCGCCCTGCTGCCAGGTCTCGCTCTGGTCGTTCTCTACATCCTCTGGATCCTGCTCAAGGCGGTGATCGACCCCGAAAGCTGTCCCGCCACGCCCGTGCCGGAAAACGAGCGGGGCGATCTGAAACGGGAGATCGTGGTCGCGCTCGTCCCCCCGCTCCTGCTCATCCTCGCGGTTCTGGGATCCATTCTGGGCGGCATCGCGACCCCGACCGAAGCCGCCTCCGTCGGCGCCGTGGGCGCCGCCGTCCTGGCCGCGTTCCGCAGCCGGCTCAATTTCCGCGTGCTGAAAGAGACCGTTCAGAGCACGGCGACGATCACCTGCATGGTCTTTGTCATCCTGCTGGGCGCGTCGGTCTTCTCGATCGTTTTCCGCATGATGGGCGGCGATGACCTGGTGCATGAGTTCCTGACGGGCTTGCCGGGCGGAACCCTGGCGGCGGTCGCCGTCGTCATGTTCATAATGTTCCTGCTGGGCTTCATTCTGGATACGTTCGAAATCATCTTCATCGTCATCCCGATCACGGCCCCCATTCTGCTGGCGATGGATGTGAGCCCTGTCTGGCTGGGCGTTCTTGTCGGGGTGAACCTGCAGACCTCCTTCCTGACGCCGCCGTTCGGCTTCGCCCTCTTCTATCTGAGGGGCGTCGCGCCGAGCTCGCTCCGGACCTCGGCGATCTATTGGGGGGTTCTGCCCTTCGTCTTTCTGCAGATCGTCGCCATGGCGATTCTATTCCTGTTCCCCGAGCTCGTGACCTGGCTGCCGTCCTTGCTGGCGCAATGATGCGGCCCGGTCGGCAAAAGAAAAGCCCGGCGAGTGCGCCGGGCTTTTCGATTCATGCATGAAGGTCCGATTCAGAGATCGAGATACTGCTTGCGCGCGCGCAGGAAGATGCTGTCGTTGCCTTCGACACGCGTCCGGATGACCTTCAGCGCTTCGAGGAAGTTCTCCGTGACCCGGCGGGTCATCTCGTCGTCGCTTTCCCGCAGCTCCTGCATCACCTCCCTGGAGGCGTCCGCGCCCGCCTTCAGGATCTCCTCGGGGAACTGGCGGACCTGGACGCCGTGCTCATTGACCAGCGTCTGCAGGGCGCGCGGGTCGTTGGCCGCGAAATCGGACGCCACCATGTCGTATTCCGCCTGGCTCACATCGCGGATGATCGCCTGCAGGTCGGCGGGAAGCTCCTGATACTTGGCCTTGTCGACGACCAGCTCGGTGGCCAGCCCGGGCTCCACGAAGGACGGGAAGTAGTAGTTCTTCGCCACCTGGTAGAAGCCGAGCGCCAGGTCATTGTACGGACCGACGAACTCGGCCGCATCGAGCGTGCCGGACTGAAGGGCCTGGAAGATCTCGCCGGCCGCCATGTTGGTCACCGTGGCGCCGAGCTTCTGCCAGACCTGGCCGCCAAGACCCGGCGTCCGGAAGCGCAGCCCCTCGACGGAGTCGAGCCCGGTGAGCTCGTCGCGGAACCAGCCGCCGGCCTGGATGCCCGTGTTGCCGGAAAGGAAGCCCTGGACGCCGAACTGATCGTAGACCTCGTCCCAGAGCTCCTGTCCGCCCATGTGGCGGACCCAACCGGCCAGCTCGCCGGTCGTCATGCCGTAGGGAACGCCGGTGAAGAAGCTCAGCGCGGTGGACTTGTTCTGCCAGTAGTACGCCGCGCCGTGGCTCATCTCGGCGCTGCCGTCGATCACGGCGTCAAGCGACTGCAGAGGCGGAACGAGCTCGCCGGCGGCGTACACCTGGACGGTCAGCCGTCCGTCCGAGGCCGCGGTGATGCGGTCCGCAAGCCGCTGCGCCCCGACGCCGAGCCCCGGAAAGTTCTTCGGCCACGTCGTGACCATTCTCCACGTGATGTTGCCCTGCGCCACCGCCGGAGCCGCCAGCGCAGTCGCCGCCGCGCCTGCGCCGGCCATGCCGGCAGTCCTGATGAATGAACGACGGTCCATGTCGCCTCCCAGTAAAAAAAGATGGTTTCATCGTTCCTTGAGACGCATCTCAAAGCCCGTTCCCGTTCTATTCACCCCAACCCGGATTGTCCACTCGGACCGCCGCGCGAACCGCCCCGGCCCGGGATAGTATGCCGGCAAACGATGAATACAGGGCGACTCCCTCTCGCGCTCGCCCACACCGCGCTCGAGCGCGCCACCTGCGGAACCATCCGGCTCAAGCTGCTCAAGATCGGCGGCCAGGTCACCCGCAGCGTCCGCCGCATCCGCGTCGCCATGGCCAGCGCCTGCCCCCAGGCGGACGTCTTCGCGCTCGCCCATCCCCGATTATGCCGCTGATCCCGCCCCGAGCGCCCGCAAACCGTCCCGTCAACCCGCAAGATCAGCCCCGAAACCAACCCCGTCGCCGACGGGGTGGAGACCTACGCGCGCCTGCCGTCGCGCCAGCACTCAACGCCCACCGGCAACGTCATCCCGAGCCATCGGCCGGTACCGGTGAGAAATGCGGGCTATCATGGCGCCTCATCGACCACGAACTGCATCGATCGCTTCCGCGGCACGCTCTTCCCGTTCAGCCGCCGGACGATGACCGCGATGCCGTACTGCCATCGCCGGTTCGCCGTCGCCCGGCTGATCGCAAGCTCCCGGCAGATCGGCTTCCACGGGCGCCGTTCGCGCGAAGCCAGACAGGCCGCGCGTCGTCCTTCTCGAGCCAGCGCAACCAGAGCATCACTTCCTCAGCTTCGGTGATCTGGCGCGGGCCGGGCCGCGGTCGGCTCATCCGCGGCTGCTGGCCCGCCCGATCGGCGAAGGGGCGGTGCCGGCGACGGCTGCCGAGCGCGGATCTGTTTCGGCTTTGCCCTGTACGTCATTCTACGGGCAGAGTTCGCGCGTAAGAAAGCACGTCGGCCGCGTCCCGCAGGGTGAAGGCCCGAAGCGCGATCATTTCGTGTCCGGGATGACCGTTGCGAATCTTGTGCAGAACCTCCCACGGGTTCGCGTTGGCCTCGGTTCCCACAAAGGCGGGCTCGTCGGCGTCACCCCAATCCAAAGCGCGCCCGAGGTATCCGTGGCAGGCGGCGCAGACGGTCTGGAAAACGGCCTGCCCGTGGTCCAGATCTCCCGAGACTTCTCCCGTGTCCGGATCGATGACGCTGTTCATGTCATCCGTCCCGCGCGACACGAAGGCCGCAAGGTAGCCAGCCTCGTCTTCGGGAAGGATTTCGGGCGTATACCCATGGGTCGCGTCGCGCAGGACAGCGACGATCTCCGCCGGGTCCCCGCCAGAGGCGCCGACGATACCCGGGATGCCGGTCTGATAGGACCCGGAGCCGTACTGACCGTCGGCGCCAAGGTAGTCCCATCCATGACAGGACTTGCAGCGGTGCGTCGTGGCGCCGCTCTGTTCGGTGTTCGAGGAAGGCCATGCGGGATGCGTCTCCTCGGGTTCGTCGACGGCCAGCGCCGCGGACCAGTCGTCGTAGAGCTTGCCGCCGCGCGCCATGATCCACGCCTCGCTCGGCTCCGCGGGTGCGTCGTAGATATAGTCCGAGTGGTATTCCTCCTCGGCGGCGAGCACTTCCTGCGCGGCCCCCGGCGCCACTGCCAGCGAAAGCGCCAAGGGCGCTCCAAATATCGCCAAAGTAGGTTTCACGGCCGGTTCTCCCCTCAGAACAACCTGAAGCGCTCAATCTTTCCGAGTAGATGCTCGCTTGTCGTTGCCGCGGATCATTGACAAACGCGGTGCAGCGCCCGACGCTCAGGAATGCCCCGCTGACTCGAGATCGGGACGAACTTCGAGTCCCGCAGAAACGCCTCCCGGCAGTAAGGCGGGGGCTGCCTCCGCGCTCATAGTGGTATTGCAGTCCGCCTGCCGGAACAGCAATCCAAACAACGCAGGAACGACCGCAAGGACGGCCTACCAGAACCACCACAGAGGTGCGGGGCACGGCCGCTTTCAGTGCGCCCTGCTGACCACGAACCGCATCGACCGCCTTCGCGGTATGTTCTTGCCGTTCAGCCGCCAGACGACGACCGCGATGCCGTATTGCCACCGCCGGTTCGCCGTGGCGCGGCTGATGCCGAACTTCCAGCACAGCTCCTTCCAGCTCGCGCCGCGGACTCGCGCCCGGACCAGCTGCCCGTCTTCGATTTCAAGCCAGCGCAGCCAGAGCAGCGCCTCCTCGGCCTCGGCAATCGCGCGCGGGCCGGGGCGCGGCCGCTTCATCTCCGGCTGCTGCCCAACCTTGTCGCCGAAGCTGTGCAGGTGCTCGGGCCATGCGTTGAAGGTAAGCGGCGGCTACACCCCCTTACTGGCTGACGGGATCGCCTGCTGTTCCCTTCGTCGCGGATTTGGCGATGGATGGGAGGACAGCTTTGCAGGAAAG